>JAGDAM010000092.1 GCA_017959485.1 Clostridia bacterium | reverse complement strand
ATGCGGGGGTTTTCGCAGTCAGGCGGCGGTCCGCCGTCCGTCTACGTTACTATTATACCCGTTTGTAACTTTTTTGCAATACTTTTGAAACTTTTTCGGGAATATGCACAACGGACGCACTGATAATACCGCGTAGTATAGCGAATATAAACAATAAAAGTTACAAACCGTTCCCGATTTGTAACTTTTTTGTTACAATTTTGTGTAAGGATTTTCGCCGTTTTCTTCCAATAATTATTACTCGGCCTCGGCGGCTGATTGTTACCCGGCTTTTTGGGGTTCGGTCCGCTCCCGTTTTTCCGCGTCGCGGTCGAGGCCGCGGTTGCGGAAATAGAGCGCGATATCCGCGCCGACCATGAGCAGGTTCAGCACGTAAAAGGCGAAGACGTAGGTGATGTTGCCGGCGATTATCTTCGCGGCGATGCCGCAGACGTAGCCGAAGAAGATAAAGCAAAGGAAAAGCAGGCTCTTCCCTTTCGCGGTTCGGGCGCGGTATGATTTGATGATCGACGTCGGCCACGACACGCCGAAGAGTATTACCATCGCGGCTTCGAGTATTTCAGCCATTTGTTTTCACTTCCGGATAAGGTTTATCTGACTCGTCTGCCGTCAACGAAAACCATCGACGGTTTCGCCGCGACGGTCTCGAACGGATCCTCGGCAAAGACGGACATATCGGCGTCCAGACCGACGGCAAGACTGCCGATCCGGGACTCGAGGCCGAGCGCTTTCGCGGGGTTGACGGTGACGGCGCGGAACGCGTCGCGCTTGGATAGTCCGGCGCGCATGGCGATCTGCACGGAGGTCAGCAGGTGCTGAATCGGCACGACGTTGTGATCCGTCGTTATCGAAACGGAAACTCCGGCGGCGGCAAGCTCGGCGGCGGTGGAATCCGACTTCGAGCGCAGCTCGGGCTTGCAGCGGTCGCTGATTACCGGGCCGACGAAAACGTCTATACCGCGGTCGGCAAGACGCTTCGCGATGCAGGCGGCGTCGGTGCCGTGGACTATTTTCAGATCCAGCCCGAACTCGTCCGCGATACGGATCGCGGTGAAGATGTCGTCGGCGCGGTGCGCGTGGAAATGCGCGGCGATCTCGCCCTTCAGCAGCGGGATGAGCGCTTCGCACTTCATGTCGAAGTCGGGCTCGTCCTCATCTTTGGCGGATGCAGCCTTGCTCTGCTTCTCCATATACTTCTTCGCTTTGAAAAGCGTTTCTCTGATTATCGACGCCGTCGCCATGCGCGTCATCGGCGCCTGCTTCTGGCCGTTGTAGACAGTCTTCGGGTTCTCGCCGAGCGCGAATTTAATCGCGATCGGAGCGCGGATCGCCATGTCGTCGACGCAGTCGCCGAAGGTCTTCATCGCGACCATCTGCCCGCCGACGGGATTCGCGCTGCCCATACCGGTAACGACGGAGGTCACGCCGTAATCGAGCGCTTCGGAGAAGCATCTGTCCATCGGGTTGACTCCGTCGATCGCGCGCAGCTGAGGAGTGGCGGGGTCGGTTTCCTCGTTGCCGTCGGCACCCTCGAAGCCGAGGGAGTCCTCCCACATTCCGAGGTGGGTGTGCGGGTCGATAAATCCGGGCAGCAAAAAACCGCCGGCAGCGTCATACTCCTCACCGTCAAAGTGAGGAACCGCCTCGGTCATCTTCCCTATCCCGCTGATCTTACCGCCGCGGGTAGCAAGCCGGGCGTTCTCCATAACGTCGCCGTCGGGCAAAAATATTTTCGCGTTATTGATAAGCATATTATCTTCTTCTCGAGTAACTCCCGTGCTTTACGTCTCTGCTGCGCTTGAAGTCGCTCATTTTCTCCTCGCTGAGTTTCTTGAACTTCGCCATCATTCCTTCGAAATCGGCGTCGTCGGTTATCTCCGGTGTCCAGCCGCCGTCGAACACGGGCGGCTTTTTGGCCGGCGCGGGCGCAGGCGCGGATTTCTCCTCACGGCGCTTCGGCTGCTGCTGAGCGGGCTCCGCCGCCTGCTTCATGGAGAGGCTGATCTTGCCCTTGTCGTCT
>JAGDAM010000006.1 GCA_017959485.1 Clostridia bacterium | reverse complement strand
TCGACAGAACACTGAAGACGAGAAGCAAAGCAAATAAAAGGATTATTAAATATCTCCCGCGGATAACGGCGGAAGCGATCTTTTCCGCAATGCCGCCGCGGGCGGTTGAGTTTTTATCCGGACTCACGGCGCGTCACTCCCTTTCTTCCGCGGTGTTGTCTATATTATAATTTATAGCGTTCTTTAAGTCAAGCACTATTATTCCGGTTGATTTTTATGGACAATAAACGATTAATATGCTATAATTATATATTGCATTAAAAGGGGAAATTTGGCTCGCTGCGCCGTTTTTCAAGCGGTTTTTATGCAGTTATGCCCGTAGGGTAGGACCTTTCCATTTCGCTGTGCGAAATGTGTCCTCCCGTCGATTCAGTGAACGACGCCCGAAAAGAAACCATCCGGCCGTGCCGGACGGGGAAAGAGGAACAAATGGCAGCTGGCAAGAATACTCCTACCGCATACGCCGGAAGCGACCCATATATCTTTGTTTCCTATGCTCACAAGGATTCGGATAAGGCGTTTCCGTTTATTGCCGCTCTCCAGAACTACGGGTACAACGTCTGGTTCGACGACGGCATCCGTTTCGGAAAGGAATGGGAGGAAGAAATTGCCGAAAAACTGCTCGGATGTTCGGTTTTCTTTTTCCTGGTTTCCGAGCGTTCTCTGGAATCATCCAACTGCAAAGACGAGCTTTCTCTCGCGCGCAGAAAAGAAAAGAGATTTGTCAACGTATTAATCGAAGATATTCGCGATTTTCCCGCTTGGTTCGATCTTCGCTATATGCGTTATCAGGACTGCCGGCTTTTTAACTTCAGCTCGTACGACGAGGCGATTGAGGCTCTTTCCAAGAAAGTGAACGAAATGGCCGCGACGCGTTCGTCCGCCGGAGCAGACGACGAGAAACAAACGACGGGAACAGCCAAGACGGACACCGGCACCGAGCTGCGCACATCCATTGAAGCCGTAAGGCAAACCCTGGCAGAAGTAAAACTAATAAAAGATGACTTTAAGAAAGGCGCTTTTATAAAATTCGGCCTATATCCTCAGGGAGCCAACGGTGAGATAACACCGGTAGAGTGGATAGTGCTTGAGAACGACGGAGAAAAAGCGCTGTTGTTAAGCCGGAGCATACTGGACTGCCAGCCGTATCATAACACCACGGCGGATGTGACGTGGGAAACCTGTTATTTGAGGAAATGGCTGAATGACTTTTTTTTCAAGAATGCTTTCGGAGCGGAAGAACAGATTCGGATTAACAGCACAACGGTTTCCCCGGACAAGATCCCGGTGTTCAGGTTTAGTCCGCCGCCCGGGAACGCTACAGTGGACAGGATTTTTATTCTGAGTCTTTCTGAGGCCGGTAAGTATTTCAGATCGAATAAGGCAAGGAGTTGCGCTCCTACAGATTATGCTAAAGCAAAAGGAGCCCGGATAAGCAGCGAAGATAAAACAGGGGGCAGAGAGGGCAGCTCATGGTGGCTGAGGTCGCCCGGCAATTGTATCGACTGCGCCTTCGCCGCGTGTGTCGAGAACGATGGCTCTATCGATCGTCTCGGATGCGAGATGCCCGTCGGTTCCGTTGGAGTCCGCCCCGCTTTGTGGATAAATCTCGAATCTTGATCCTTTAGGACATACGACAATACATGGAAAAATCCGAAAAAAGCACCGGCTTCGGCAGAGCGGCGATACTTCTCTCCGCGCTGCTGTGGGGACTCGCCGGGGTTTGCGTTAAGGAGATAGACGGCTGGCCGACGACGTCGATCGTCGCCGTCAGAAGCTTTCTCTCTCTCCTGATAATCACGGCGGCCAAGCTCATACGCGACCGCTCGCTCAAGATTAAGTTTTCGCTTAGAAATATCGCCGGAGCCGCGGCGGCGGCCGCGACCGGACTGCTCTACGTCCAGTCGATCAAAATGACGACCGCGGGGACGGCGATCGTCCTGCAGTACGTCGCGCCGATACTCGTTCTTCTCTGGTCGGTAATCTTCGCAGGCAGACGCCTGCGGCTCTCCGAGGCGCTCATCACGGCGGCGGTGTTCGGAGGAATCATCCTCTCGTTTGCCGACTCGCTCGAACCGGGCAGAATCGTCGGGAATCTTCTCGGGCTCGCGTCGGGCGTGACCTTCGCCGCCCAGATAATCATCATGAACGACGCGCAAACCGATTCGATCGACTCGATGTGGCTCTCGAGCGCCGCGGCGCTCGTCATAGCTCTTCCTTTCGCCTTCTCGGTCGCGCCCGAGGCGATCAACGCGCACAACATTATGTGGCTCGTGATCCTCGGCATATTCCAGTACGGCGGAGGAAACCTGTTCTTCGCGCTCGGAATACCGCGGACAGACGGGATCGAGGCGTCGCTGCTTCTCAACCTCGAGCCGGTCTTCAATCCGATACCCGTCGCGCTCATTTACGGCGAAATGATGGGACCGCTCGCGATAGCCGGATCGGTGATCGTTATTTTCTTCGTCGCGCTCTACGCCGCTCTGCCTGCCGTCAGGCGAAGATTTTCAAAAGAAAAAGAATAAGGCAATACAGCACAATTCGACGTGCACGTCTTGCCGGCCCTTTCGGCGCCTGTATTGACGTCGAAATCTTGAAAAACCGCCTGTTTTCCTGCGATTTCTCAGTCAAAACAGGCGCCGAAATTACTCGGCAATCCGCACGCGCGATTTGTGCGGTATTGCCATAGGTCCTTCATAAATGACAGTCAATTACCACACCCACACCTGGCGGTGCCATCACGCTTACGGAAGCGAGCGTCAGTACGTCGAAGCCGCGCTTCGCGGAGGGCTGACCGAACTCGGCTTTTCGGATCATTCGCCCTATCTTTTCCCCGGAGGATACTGCTCGATCTTCCGGATGTTTCCGTGGCAGGCGCCCGGATACTTTAAAGAAGTCGCCGCGCTGCGCGACGAATACGCCGGCAGAATAGCGATTCACGCCGGGGTGGAGATCGAATACTATCCCGCGTATTTTAAGAGAACCGTTGACTTTCTGTCGGATCTCGGATGCGAATATCTGATACTCGGACAGCATCACTGCGGCAACGAGATCGACGAGGGCGGCTTCTATTCGGGAGATCCGTCCGACAATCCGCACAGGATCGAGACCTACGTGACCCAGCTCGAGCGCGCGCTTGAGACTGCGAGGTTCTTCTGCGTAGCCCATCCCGATCTTATCAGATTCACCGGCGACGGGAAGATCCGCGACTACTGGTACCGCCGCCTCTGCCGCGACGCGATCGACGCCGGCGTTCCGCTCGAGATCAATATGCTCGGGATCGGGCTTGAACGCAGCTATCCGAACGAGGAATTCTGGGAAGTCGCCGCCGCGTCCGGCTGCCGCGTGGTGCTGGGAGTCGACGCCCACCGTCCGGGATCGCTGTGCGACTCGGCGCTCCGCGAAAAAACGCTCGCCTTCGCGCACTCTTTCGGTATCGAACCCGAGGAGCGTCCCGCGCTTCCGCGGGGCGGGCTTCTGCTCTGATTTTTCTCCGGATTATTCACTGATCAAATCTCTCGGCAGTCGCCGGGCTTCAGGGGGCAACACCCATGCTTGACAAACTGACCGTCTTTGCGGACAGGTGGTACGTTTTCGTACCTCTTCTTGCCGCGGCAGTTCTTTCCTACCTTCTCGAAAGATTTCTGAAAAACAAAAAGGCAAAGCTTGCCGCGGGTATCTCCGGGGTTGTGATAAACGCCGCGCTGATTATACTCGCGATCGTTTTCGGTGCGTCGCCCGAACTGATACTGCTTATGCTTCTTGCGTCGCTGCTTGCGGCTCTGCTGATCTGAGGAGGAAAAGATTATGGTATTCAATTCAGGCGAATTTCTGATCTTTTTCCCGATAGTGCTCATCCTTTACTTCTGGGTCGTGCCCAAGAAGTACAACTGGGCGATGCTCCTTGCAGCCAGCTACTATTTTTACCTCAGCTGGAACTGGAAGCTGATATATCTTATCGTTTTCACGACGCTCGTGTCGTATTTCAGCGCGATCGTCATCAACAGGACCGAGAAGGCGAAGGTTAAGAAGCTCTTCCTCGTGCTGACGCTCGTCGTCTGTCTCGGGATACTCTTCTTCTACAAGTATTTCAACTTCCTGTCGACGTCGGTCACGTCGGTCGTCAACCTCTTCGGAGGTCACTCCGATCCCTTTACGCTGAATCTGATACTGCCGGTCGGTATCTCCTTCTACACCTTCCAGACACTGTCCTACGTTATCGACGTGTACAAGGGCAAGGTCACGCCCGAGCGTCATCTCGGATATTACGCGCTCTACGTTTCCTTCTTCCCGCAGCTGGTCGCCGGGCCGATCGAGCGCCCCGAGAATCTTCTGCCTCAGCTTCACGAGCAGCATCCGCTGACCGCCGCGAACGCCGCGGGAGGCCTGCGCAAGATGATGGTCGGCTTCTTCAAGAAGCTGGTCGTCGCCGACCTGCTCGCGACCTACGTCGTGCCCGTCTACAACAACGTCGAAGACGCCAACGGATTTACCGTGCTCGTCGCCACCTGCCTTTTCGCCGTTCAGATCTACTGCGATTTCTCGGGCTACACCGATATCGCGATCGGCTGTTCCGAGATCATGGGTATCCGGCTGATGCAGAACTTCAACCGGCCCTATTCGGCTAAGACGATCAAGGAATTCTGGTCAAGATGGCACATATCTCTCTCAACCTGGTTCCGCGACTACATCTACATCCCGCTCGGCGGAAACCGCGTGTCAACCTTCCGCAACTGCGTCAACGTGATGGTCGTCTTCCTCGTCAGCGGACTCTGGCACGGAGCCGCCTGGACCTTCGTAATCTGGGGAGCTCTGCACGGAGCGTATCAGATAATCGGCAAATTCACCTACAAGCCGAGGAACAAACTGCTCTCGAAAATCGGACTCAATCCCGACGGGAAGCTCGTCGGCGCGGTGCGGACCTTCAACACCTTCCTGCTTGCCGGATTCGCCTGGATCTTCTTCCGCGCGAACAACTTTGCCGATCTTCGCGTGCTCATCGTCAAGCTCTTCACCGACTGGCGCTTCTCGCTTTCCTTCTTCTCGGATTCGCTTTCCGCGATGGGACTTTCGCTTGTCGGGATACTGACCTGTATAATAAGCATTATCATTCTGTCGCTGCTTGACCGCGACGGTCTGAAACCGACTCCGCTCCGCTCCCGCCCCGATTTTCGGTACACTTACGTGGTCTGGGCCATCGCGATCGCCTGGATGATACTCCTGGCGGGCGACGGCGCGAGCTCGTTCATCTATTTCCAGTTCTGATGATCATTTACGTTATGCGCCACGGAGAAACTGTCGCGAACCGCGACCACCTTCTCCAGGGATGGCTCGACTCGCCGCTCACCGACGCCGGAATCGAACTTGCCGCCCGCGCCGGACGCGGTATGCGCGACCGCGGAATCGTCTTTGACGCCGTTTACACCTCTCCGCTTACGCGGGCGAAGCAGACCTGCGCCGAGGTGATGCGCTACTGCGCCGGACCGGGCGTCGTTCCGGTCGAGGATTACCGGATAAAGGAGACCTTCGGAGGGATCTGGGAGGGGGTTCCGTACCCCACCGTCGATCCTTCGAGTCCGCTTCCGCTGGACAAGTTTCTGGCTTATATGAACAACGCCTGGGACGTTGAGGCGTTTCCGGGCGGCGACTCGGTGGCGGCGGCCTGCGAGCGCGCGCAGGACTTTCTGCGGGATATCGCGACCGGCGGTCACTCGTCGGTCCTCGTCTCCTGCCACGGCTTCTGCATGAGGGCGATGCTCAACCGGCTGTTTCCCGATCCTTCCGACTTTTGGCAGGGAGGAATGCCTGCAAACTGCTCGGTAAGCATCGTCGAGGCGACCGACGGACGGATACGTCTCATCGACAAGAGCGCAATTTTCTATTGATGGTTTTTAAGAGGTCAAATGATTACCGAAAACTCCTGGGTGGAGATCGATCTTTCAAGGATCGTTGACAACTACAGAATAATATCTTCGCGAGTCGCTCCCGGGAAGCGGGTCACCGCCGTCATAAAGGCGAACGCCTACGGGCACGGGGACGCCGAGGTCGCAAAGGCGCTCGAGGCCGCGGGGTGCGGCTCTTTTGCCGTCGCCAATTTCGCCGAGGGAAAGCGGCTGCGCGAAGCGGGGATCACGGGAGACGTTCTTATCCTCGGCTACTCGCCGCGCGAGCTGATACCCGATATCGTCGGATACCGGCTCGTTCAGACGCTTGTCAGCGAGGAACACGCCGCCGCCGTCGCGCGGCCCGATCTGAGGACGGTCTTCGCGATCGACACCGGAATGAACCGGATAGGGATCGACGGAGAGAACACGGCGGAATGCGAGAGGATAGTCCGCGAATACGCGAAAAAGACGAAACTCGAGGGGATCTTCACACACCTCTGCGTCGCCGACACTCCCTGCGAGGACGGTTTCACGAGGCGCCAGGCGAAGCTGTTCTACCGGCTCGCCGACCGTCTCTCGGATCTTGATCTGCCGTCGGTCCACTGCCTGAATTCGGCAGGAATAATCAGGTTTCGCGATGAGGACAGAGGAAACACCGTCCGGCTGGGCATTGCTTTGTACGGACTTTCTCCCGATCCGGCGGTCGCGCTTCCCGACGGGATACTCCCTGCGCTCGAGTGGAAGACCCGCGTGTCGATGGTAAAGACGGTCATGCCGGGCGAAACGGTGGGATACGGAAGAGCGTACACCGCGGAAGAACCGCGGCGGATCGCGACGCTGACGGCCGGTTACGCCGACGGATACAGCAGGCGAATGTCGGGAGGCGGGTACGTCGTCATCAACGGACGGCGGGCTCCGCTGGCCGGGCGCGTCTGCATGGACCAGACAACAGTGGACGTCACCGGGATCGACGGAGTCGGACCGATGACCGAGGCGACTCTCATCGGAGAAGGAATAACCGCCGACGACATGGCGGCGATCACCGGAACCATTTCATACGAATCGCTCTGCGCTATCGGCGTCAGAGTCAAACGGATATACAAATAACAGGGAAGGGGCACATCGGAAATGGAAGAAAGCCGCAACGGCCTGACAGAGAGGATCGGCGGGATCTATCCCGTCTGGAGAGAAAAAGCGACCGCTGACCCCGATCTCATCCCCGAACTGCGCGAGATGGAAGGAAACGACGCGCGGATAACCGACGCCTTTTACCGCGACCTTGAGTTCGGCACGGCAGGGCTGCGAGGAGTTATCGGAGCCGGCACCAACCGGATGAACGTCTACACCGTCACGCGCGCGACGCGGGGACTTGCCCGCTATCTCGTCGCTAAAGCGGAAAAAGAGGGAAGACGGCCGTCCGCGGCGGTATGCTGCGATTCGAGGATCAAATCCCGGCTCTTCGCCGAGACGACGGCGAGAGTCTTTGCTTCTGAAGGCGTAAGAGTATATATCTGGCGGACGCTGATGCCGGTGCCCTGCCTTTCGTTCACCGTGCGCGAGCTCTCCTGCGACGCCGGAGTCATGATAACCGCCTCGCACAATCCCTCGGAATACAACGGATACAAGGTGTTCGGACCGGACGGCTGCCAGATCACTTCCGACTCGGTGGTAGAGATCTCCGGAATGATCGCTTCGGTCGGCTATTTCGAAGGCGATGAGCCGATTTCCTTTGAAGAAGGACTCTCGGGCGGAATGATATCCTTCGTTCCCGACGGGGTTTACGACAGCTACGTCCGCGCAGTTAAGGCGCGTTCGACTCTCCGCGACGGAAGCGCCGCCGACCGGAACATAAAGATCGTGTACTCTCCGCTCAACGGCGCCGGACTTCTTCCCGTGACCCGTGTGCTCGGCGAGTGCGGGTTCGGCCGCGTGACGGTCGTGAAAAAGCAGCGCGAGCCGGACGGACGGTTTCCGACCTGTCCCTTCCCGAACCCCGAACTGCCCGAAGCGCTCTCGATAGGCATCTCCCGCGCAAAGGCGCTCGGAGCGGACGTTATGTTCGCCACCGACCCCGACTGCGACCGGATCGGAGTCGCCGCGAGAGACGACGACGGAAGCTACCGCGTGCTCACGGGAAATCAGATCGGCACCCTACTGCTCGAATATATCTGCTCGACGCTGAGGAGCGAAGGCCGTATGCCCGAGCGTCCCGTCTGCGTCAAAACGATAGTTACCGCGGGAATCTGCGAGAAAATCGCCGCGGCTTACGGCGTCGAATGTCACAACGTTCTCACCGGTTTTAAATATATCGGAGAATATATCGGTCAGCTTGAGGCCGAGGGCCGCGAAGACTCCTTCGTTTTCGGCTTCGAGGAAAGCTGCGGATATCTATCGGGCAGCTACGTCCGGGACAAGGACGGAGTCGTCGCCTCGATGCTCCTTTGCGAGCTCGCCGCAGTCCTTCGCGCGAAGGGAAGCGGTCTCTGCCGTGAGCTCCGCAGGATCTACGCGAAGTACGGATACGCCCTCAACGAGGGAGTTTCCTATTATTTCAAGGGGATCGACGGATTCGAACGGATGGAAAACATAATGGTCTCGCTGCGCCGGGTCCCCGAAAAGATCGGCGGCCTCGCGGTCACCGGAATGAAGGATTACGCTCCCGGACTCGACGGGCTTCCGCCGTCCGACGTTGTCGCCTTCTCGCTCGAGGGCGGATCGTCGGTAATAATCCGTCCGTCGGGCACCGAGCCGAAACTCAAGGCCTATTTCGAAGTCTCGGCCCCCGACAGGGAAAACGCGGGAAAAATCATGTCGCTCCTCAAGGAAGACGTCGCGGCAATAATGAAGTGAATTTTTAGCGGTAAATCATAAACAATCAACGGGAGGTAACCGAATGGAAGACGACAGAAAACTTCGCCTCGGCGCGGCATATCACGGCAACCGGATGCCTCATCACGCGGAAGCGGATCTTCTCGATATGGCGAAAAACGGTATGAATACCGTTGTCCACATGCTTTCGCACACAGACTGGAACCGGCATCTCAACGTTATCAGGGATATCGTCGAAATGTCGAAAGCCGCCGGTCTCGAACCCTGGATCGACAACTGGGGACTTGCCGGATCGCCCGGCGACACCTCGCATTTTCTCGCTCTGTACCCCGACGCGCACATGCTTTATTCCGACGGAGGTCTCGCGGGGATTTATCCCTGCCTCTACAGCCCGGAGTACCGCGCCTTCTCGAAAGAGTGGATCGACGCCGTCGATTACGTCGGAGGGAAGACGATCTTCTGGGACGAGCCGCATATGCCGGTCAAGACCGAAAACGGAAGAAAATTCTACGCCTGCGCCTGCCCGCGCTGCCGCGCCCTCTTCCGCGAAAAATACGGCAGGGAGATGCCCGAGGAGTCGGACGACGACGTCGCCGCATTCGCCGCGGGCGCGATTGCCGATTATTTCGCAGACGTCACCGCATACAGCCGCTCGAAGGGGATGGTCAACACCGTATGCGTCATGATCGGTTCCTACGGAATCAGTCTCGACTCGTCCGAACTTGTCGCGTCGCTGCCTTACATGGACAATATCGGGTCGGATCCATACTGGATCGGAAGAAAAAAGAAGGACCCCGATTTCGACGTTTACGGATTCGTAAGACGCGAGACCGAAAAGAATCTGGCTCTCTCGGGAAAACACGGAAAGGATCACAATATCTGGATTCAGACCTATTCCAATCCGCGCGGACTCGAGGAGGATATAGTGACCGCGACCGCCGCCGCGTACGACGCCGGAGCGCGCACCCTGCTTGCCTGGGGATACTACGGAAGCGAATCGAACAACTACCGCGCCGAGAACCCCGCCGTAGCCTGGTCGACTCTCTGCGAGGCCTTCGCGATGATCAGGGATGAAGACAGACGCCGCCGCATCGACAGGATGCGGAAGGGCTACGCCGGCTGACCGGATCTTTCAGCCGGGGAGGAAAAATGGAACAGACAAAATTCAATATGAATTCGGTCCTCATAATCCTTTTCGCGTTCACCGCGATCATCCTGTTTTTCTCGGTGATTATGACCAATATGTCGATCCTCGCCTACCGGCGGCCGGTTGACGTGACCTACCCTGTTGAGGGAACGAACGTATTCATCCGCTATTCGTCGGTCAAGGAGTCGGGAGTCTACGAGGGGCTCGTCAACGCGGGCATGCTGAAGGTCAAGGGCGAATTCGGATACGGCTGGGGAGCCGCCGCCGAGGGCGACGTGCTCTGGTGCAACGAGTATTTCTGGACCGATATCGGACTTGTGCACTGCAATCTTGTAAAAATCGATCTTAAGACCTACGAAAAGACGCTTGTCGCGAGGGATACCATGCTCAGAGGCAGATGCTCGACGGGTGAACTCGTATGCGTGGCCGACGCAGCGGTATTGTCCAACGTCCCTGCTGACAACCCGCTCTGGTCGCTTTTCGCGATGTCGACAAAGGCGGTCACTCCGCAGAAGAAGGGCGCGAACGTCCTTCTGCTTGATCCCGTGAGCGGCGAGGTCGTTTACAGCGTATGGGAGACCGGGGCCGCGGAGGAGAACTTTATCGAGGACAGGTACGTCGGAAAGACGCTTGACGAGGTGATGAAATGAGATTTGCCGTCAAACGTGAGCCCGGGGAAAAGACGGGCGCAGATATTTACGTTCTCATCTTTCAGTCGCTGTCAATCATCTTTCCGCTGTTTGTTATCGCTACCGCGCTTTATCCCGATATGCTTTTCCTCGGCGGAGTCGTGTCCTTCATCTGGAATTTCGGAATCTGCGCACTTCCGAGAGCCGAAACGGTTCCGCTGTCGCTGCTTTACCGCCTGACGTCGGGAGAGACGGTCGTGGCGCTCGCCGTTCTCGCTGTCGCGATCGCCTTCGCGGTCATCGCGAAGAGACTGTTCAGCGAGGAAAAGACGGCGTTCGCGTCGCGGGTGACGGTTGTCTGCCTTATCACCGCCGACCTTGTCGTCCGGCTTCTTCCGCTTCATTCAAGCCGTGTGTTCGGCCTGCCCGAGGAGATTTGCGCCTTTGTCTTACGGCTTGTCTGCCTCGCCCTCGTGGTCGGGGATCTCGTCGCGGAAATCAGAAGAAGAAAAATGCGGACTCAGTCCGAACGAGACGTAGATAACAATAATTATTAACGTTTACGTTGTAGAGGCGGCCGGGGCCTTCGCGCCTCGCGGCGCTCGGCAGTGAAAATGTCCGGCTGCGCCGGACAGTGAAGTCGTCC
>JAGDAM010000091.1 GCA_017959485.1 Clostridia bacterium | reverse complement strand
TCGCCGTGGTAAGCGGAATGGCTCGCGGCATCGACGGCGCCGCGGCAGCGGGAGCTTTGGCGGCGGGATGCGTCACACTTGCCGTCCTCGGCTGCGGACTCGACGGCGTTTACCCGCCCGAGCACCGGCCGCTGATGGCGCGGATCGCGGGCGAGGGAGCGGTAATCAGCGAATTCCCTCCGGGAAGCCCGCCCGCCGCCTCTCATTTTCCGGTCAGAAACCGCATCATCAGCGGACTGTCACGCGGCGTTTACGTCGTGGAGGCGGGCGCGACGAGCGGAGCGGTGCTGACCGCGGGCGAGGCCGTAAGGCAGGGCAGAGAGGTCTTCGCGCTCCCGGGGCGTTCCACCGACCCGCAGTCGGAGGGAACCAACCGGCTGCTCCGCGACGGAGCGAGAGCGGCGACCGACGCCTGCGACATACTTGACTTCTACCGGGAACGCTTTCCGGACGCTTTCGACGCCGACGGTTACGCGAGGTCGGTCTGTTTTTCCGAACCCGACCGCGGTTTCGTATCCTCGCTGGGTATCGCGCTGCCCGGAGAAAGAAGAAGGGTGCGCGCCTCCGCGACTCCCTCCGAAACGGCTCCTCCGCCGCGGGAGGCCCCGGCGACGTCCGCGGCGGTTCCCGAAGACGAGAGACTGAGAAAATTCTTCGAGCTGATCGAGCCGGGCACTCCCGTCTGCGCCGACTGCTTCGCCGCGGGCGGTTATTCCGCGCCCGAGGCGATGAACCTGCTCTCGCTGCTCGAAATCTCGGGATACGTCAAAAGCATACCGGGAGGTATGTATATCAGACATTAACATATTAACGTGAAAGGCAAACGCTTTCAAAATGACGAAAAAGAACCTGATTATCATCGAGTCGCCCACGAAGGCGCATACCATACAGGAGTGCCTCGGCGGTTCCTATAAGGTCATCGCATCCAAGGGACACGTCCGCGATCTTCCCAAAAGCTCGCTGGGCATCGACATAGAGGGCGGTTTCGAACCGCACTACATCAATATCCGCGGAAAGGGAGACACCATTAAGGAACTCCGCCGCGAGGCGAAGCGCGCGTCGAAAATCTATCTCGCGACCGACCCCGACCGCGAAGGAGAGGCGATCTCCTGGCATCTCGCGTACGTGCTCGGCATCGAGCCCGACCGTGCGCTGAGAGTCACCTTCAACGAACTGACCAAGAACGTCATAAGGACCGCGGTCAGGAATCCGCGCGGAATAGACATGAACCTTGTCAACGCGCAGCAGTCCCGCAGGATACTCGACCGTATAGTGGGATACAAACTGTCTCCGTTCCTCTGGGACAAGGTGGGAAACGGACTGTCCGCCGGACGCGTTCAGTCGGTCGCCACCCGCCTCGTCGTCGAAAGAGAAGAGGAGATCCGCGCGTTCGTTCCCGAAAAATACTGGACCGTAACGGCGCAGATAGATTCGGGAAAGGAACGGTTTGAAGTCAGATATGTCGCGGAGCCGGGCGGACACCGTATTCCCGACGGCCCGCTTGCCGATAAGATCGCCGCGGCGGCGTCCGGAAATCCGATGAAGGTAATCTCGGTCAGGCATTCGACAAAGGAAAAGAATCCCGCGCCCCCGTTTACGACCTCCACTATGCAGCAGGAGGCATCGCGCCGGCTCGGGTTCAGATCCGCGAGAATTATGTCGACGGCCCAGGAGCTCTACGAGGGAATCAACCTCGGACAGGCGTTCGGCGGTCTTCAGGGTCTTATCACCTACATGAGAACCGACAGCCAGAGAGTTTCCGCCGAGGCGCAGGACGCCTGCCGTGAGTTTATCGACAGCAGGTTCGGCGAACAATTCCGCCCCGGGACGCCGAGAACCTACCACCCGAAAGCGGGAGCCCAGGACGCTCACGAAGCCATCC
>JAGDAM010000090.1 GCA_017959485.1 Clostridia bacterium | reverse complement strand
ATCGGAAAGGTACTCGTCGCGCTGATCCTGGCAATCGCCTGCATCGCCTCGATCTCAGCGTGCGGCAAAGGCACGCCCACAGGTACGACTGCTTCCACTACCGCAAATAATCCCTCGACCGGAGAAATTACGACGGCCGAAGCCGCGACCGAGGAAGTCACTACCGAAGAAATCACCACTGAAGAAATCACCACCGAAGAAATAACCACTGAAGAAATCACCACCGAAGAAGCGACAACCGATGATGCCCGTACCGAATTCGTCGTCGATCTGAGATGGCATCTGGGATACGTCGGTTCCTACTCCAACTCAAACTGGGCCGACAAGATCAATCCGACCGGAAACTACTATTCCTTCTCGGAGATATTCACCGTGCCGTCTGCCGGAACGACCATTACGTTCATCGACGATAACACAAACAGCAACGGCGACACCAACTACGCTTCCGCCGCCGCCTACGTCTTCTCGAGCTGGAAAGAGGAATCCCCCGGCAAATGGGTGATCGACCTTGACGGAACCAACCTGAACGGAACCGTTGTCGATTACACCGATGAAAACGGTGCGAGAATCTTCACGTACACGACCGAGAAGGACAACGAGAACCTGCGCATCACCTTCAGGTCTGGCGAGACGGCCTCATTCACGCCCGCGGCATACCCGACTATGACCGCCAAAGGCAGCACGGCTCCCTTAACCAACGTCGAGACCTCGTTCGGAATCTTTGATTAACAGCCCGCAATCAGGCGCGTCCGCGACGGCTGATTTTTCGCCGGTCTGCCGCGGCTGATTCGGGGAATATTAAAGTGACCGACAAAAAAATACACATATAATAATACAAGGGGCTGTTTAAAAACCTGATCAGAAATCCGGGGCTTGGACAGCTCCTTTTCCCGGTTCAGTGCGGATTCGCCGCGTTTTCGTACAACGGTTCCGCTGTTGATTGTTAATCGGAACGCCTGAAAAACTGCATAAAATCGGAAAAAATCGACGTGTCCGACTATTGATTTTTCGGGGGAATGTGTTATACTATAATTGATTATTAACTTGCGCAGGAAAAGGAAAGTCGGATGAACGGCAGACAACTCATCTTTTTTCTCACAGCCGCTCTCGTCGCGCTGGCGGCGATGCTCTGCGGATGCGGCAGGGAAGCCGCCGCTCCCGTCGATTCGACCGGTTCGATTACCGGCGGCGAGGATGCGGGGACCGAATCCGCGAGTACCGGCGTAACCGTCGAATCCGCTGACAGGTCCGGCGACTATCTCGGGCTGGTAACCGTCGAATCCGCTGACAGGTCCGGCGACTATCTCGGGCTGGACGCTTCAAATGGATTGGACGTCATAGTCTGGCAAATGGCGAGGGGCAGTTATTCGTTCGGGCTGCTTGAACATTCCGAAACCGAACGCGACTGGTTAAGCCCCGAACTTCTGAATCTGCGAGGAGTTAACGCGAGCCGTATGCGGCAGATCCTGTCGGAATACGACGCGACTCCGGAGTCGGTTTACGTCATTCCCTGGGAGAATCCGATCTCAAGCTATATTCCGGATTGTTTTATAACAGATCCCGGCGGCAGCAGTGAAAATCGATTCGAAGAGTATATTGCCGCCGTCCGCGGAATGCTGTTCGACTGAAATATTTAGCTAATACTATAAATAAAAGAAGAAAGGCGGAAAAACATGGCCGACAATCAGAAAAGCAAAATCACCTCCGAAAAGCCCGCTCATACCTATACAAAGGTCGAGGGGAAGACACGGGGAAAAGAGGAACTTCTTGCCCAGACCAAAAAGAACGCAACCCCGTACAGAATAGCTGCGGTAATCCTCTGGATTCTCGCCCTCGTCAGCGAGGTCATAGCGATCCTCTGCTTCACGGTCCGGCTTGACTGGGGCGTGCTCTACGAAGAGCCCGGACACACCGTTGCCTGGATAGTTGCCCTGGTGCTTGACCTCGTGTTTCTGGTGATCGGGTCTCTGCTCTGGAAGAAGGGCAACCATCTCGATCCCGCGAAGAAATCACAGCAGATCAAATTCTGGCTTCAGAACAACCTCGGCGTTATTGTCGCCGCCGTCGCGTTCATCCCGTTTCTCATCTTTGCGCTGACAGACAAGAACGCCACAAAGAAGTCGAAAATACTCGCCGCCGTCGCGGCTGTCGTCGGGCTTCTCATCGGCGTCCTGTTCGGTATCGACTGGAACCCTGTATCTCAGGAGGAAATGCTTGATAACGCGGGAATCACAACCGTTTACTGGACCGAAGCGGGGACTGTTTATCATACCCACGACGACTGCGGACATCTTAAGAACACCGAAAATCTGTTGACGGGCACGGCTCAAACCGCCATTGAGAACGGCAAGACACGGCTCTGCAAGACCTGCGAGAAGAAAGACGCCGCTCTGCTTGCCGCGGGCGAGCCGGTAACCACGACTCAGACACAGGACGGAGAAGGGAAGAAGGAGGCCGAAGGCGCTTCCGAAGAAACCGAAGCCGAAAACTCCGTCGATCCCGCGGGAACCGAATAAAACCGCATAAATAACCGCAAAACGATAATTGGGGCTGTAAAAAAGGCGACTTTTTTGCAGCCCTTTTTTAAGTCGCTTTGCCTTTTATATTTGCGCCGCAGGGGAGGCCGGGGCCTTCGCGCCTCGTGGCGCTCGGCAGTGAAATTCGCGCTTTGCGCGAGCGAAATTCGGCCTGCGGCCGAGTGAAATAAAACGCTTCGCGTTTT
>JAGDAM010000089.1 GCA_017959485.1 Clostridia bacterium | reverse complement strand
GAAAGCGATAAAGAAAGCGAAGAGGGCGCGCACGCATCCGCAGAGCGAGACCGACTCGGATATCAGAGAAAAGACCGAACCCAGTCCGCCGGTTCCGTCGGTAGACGCACGCGACACGAAGCATCCGACCGAGCCCGAAACCGCCGCGTCTGCGCTGCCGTAAACTCCCGCGGAGCAAACGGTTTCAGAGGTCAGAGGCAGATCAGACTGACGCTTGATCACGGCGGCGGATTTCTTCCCCTCCCTTTTCAGACGTCTAAGAAGGTTAAGACAGTCTTCTCTCGAAAAGCCGCGGAAGACGCGCTTTTTTTCCAGTTCACCGCTTCCGAGCCCTCCGTCGGACGTCAGTTCCGACGGGACGCAAAAGTCGTCCGATCCGGGATCGGGGTCGCAAAGTCCGCTCTCCCGCGCGAATCGAACGGCGGAAGGATTGTCGGAAGGAAGCACAAGGAGCGGCGACAGTCCGAAATCGGTAAGCGCCGACGCCGCCTGAGCGTTGTCCTCGGGGAAAGCTCCTCCCACTCCGATTATGCACTCGAGTATCCTCCCGTGAGGAAAGATGGAAGGATCGACGTCCGCGGAAGCCGCCGGACTGGAAATCAGGACGTAGGGCGTGAGTCCCGACTCGGACATCGAGTCAAAAGCCGAAAGCGCCTCTTCGAGACTCTCCTGAGTCAGGGGAGCCGTTCCGCCGTTGTGAAGACGGATGAACTGACACGCGGAAACCGCCCGCCTCGAGCCGGAACGGAATCTCGACTCCGAATCTATCTGGCCGCCGGCGTAGCTGATCCTGACCGAGATGTCGCCCTCCGCCGGAACGTCGTAAACGGGGCGGGAAAATACCGAGCCCTGATGGATGCGGGGGTTCGCGCCGAGCAGAAACTCGCAGAAGCGGTCGAAAGCGGCCTCATGCGACCGTTTCAGGACTCCTCCGGGTCTCGATGAAGCAAGTGCCGTCATCACTATCGCGGCCTCGGCCGCGCCGCGCATGGCGCTCTCGCCGAGCGACATGCCCGAATAGACGGTACCTCCCGAAAAAACCGTTCTGACCTCGGCTGTCACGTCGTATATCAGCGACGGATCGAGTATCACGAGGCAATCCGCGGAAGCGAATTTCTCCGCGGCGGAAGGATCGGTGACCAGCGGTCCGGTTTCCGACTTTTCTTCCGCGAGTTTTCCAAGTCTGCGCGAGATTACCGAAGCGAAGAAAGCGCCGTGCGAGCGGCTCAAAGCCACCGTCGGCAGCGCCATGGCGGCAAGCAGACCGGAAAACATTTCCTTAACCGGGATTCCTCCGGACAGCGCGCGGATTATCAGAGGAAGCGATACCGCGAGCGACAGGACCGAGACCTTCCCGAGAAAGGAGGACGCTGACGACGCGTAGGGGGTGAGAATTTTCACGGAACCGCCTTCGGCCGCTCCGGCTCCGACGGAAAGGAAATAATCCTCCGCTCCGCCGTACAGACGCGCTCTGTCCGCCAGGACAATCAGTGACGCCGCGAGGCAGAAAAGCGCTTCGGCGGCTCCGCCGAACAGGGAAAGCAGAATGATGAAAACACAAAGGAGCAGGTACGCCGGATCGGCCGCGGTTCTTACCGCGGCTCTCCGGAATCCTCCGCGGCCCTCAGTCACGCGGTCCATTCTCCCCCTCCGCACCGACGGTTATCTTTCCGTCCGAAACCGAAAGTATCAGAACCGAGACGGGTTTTCTGAACCCCGAAATGATTCTGTCGGCAACGGCGTCCTCGACTTCCGTCTGTATGAAACGGCGCATGTTGCGCGCTCCGTATCTTACCGAGAAGGAACCTTTCGCGATGAAAGAGATCACCTCGTCTCCGTATCTCAGTTCAATGCCCTTCTCGGCGAGGACCGCCGAAAGATCCGACATCATAATGCGCGCGATCGCGAGGAAATTATCCTCGGTTAGCGGATTGAAAACGATAACCTCGTCCACCCTGTTGAGAAACTCGGGGCGCAAAAAATCGAGAAGCGACTTCTCCGTCTTCGCCTTTCCCGCTTCGGCGGCGGACGAGGAAAATCCGATGGCCGAAGCCGAGTTCGAACCGCTGTTAGTGGTCATGACTATGACGGTGTTTTCGAAATTCACCGTCCTCCCCTGCGCGTCGGTCACCCGTCCGTCGTCAAGAATCTGGAGCAGTATATTGAGAACGTCGGGATGCGCCTTTTCAATTTCGTCGAAAAGGATTACCGAGTAGGGGCGGCGCCTGATCTTTTCGGTAAGCTGCCCCGCCTCGTCGTATCCGACGTAACCCGGAGGAGATCCGATGAGCCGGGAGACGGTGTGTTTCTCCATAAACTCGGACATATCGAATCTGATCATCGTTTCGGGAGAGGAAAACAGATCGGCGGCGAGCACCTTGACGAGCTCGGTCTTGCCGACTCCGGTCGGCCCCGCGAATATGAAGGATACCGGCTTGCGCTTCCCGCTGATCCCGGCGCGGCTGCGCTTGACAGCCCTCGCGACCGCGGCCACCGCCGCGTCCTGACCGACTATTCTTTTACGCATTCTCTCCTCAAGACCGGAGAGACGCTCGAATTCGTCTTCCGAAACCGAGGTCGCGGGAATTCCCGTCCAGATCTCGATAACGTGCGCGAGGTCCTCGACCGTCATCTCGATCTTTTCGCATTCCGCCTCGAGTTCGCGAAGCTTTTCGGACGCCGCGAGCTCCTTCGTTTTGATACCGGCGAGAATCTCGTATTTGCGGTTCTCCTCGATATCGGACGCGGCTTCGGTCTGTTCGCGCCGGCGCTTGAGTTCGATAAGCTCGGCGCGGATCTTCTGGGATTCGTTCAGCGGCGCGCTGGAAAGCGATACCTGAGCCGCCGCCTCGTCGAGCAGGTCGATTGCCTTGTCGGGCAGATACCTGTCGGTAATAAAGCGCTCCGACAGAAGAACCGCGCGCGATACGACTGCGTCGGGTATCCTTATGCGGTGATAGGTTTCGTAATAATGCTTGATTCCGAGCAGCATCTGCGCCGCATCGGCTACCGAGGGCTCGTTGACTGTAACCGGCTGAAAACGTCTCTCGAGAGCTGAATCCTTCTCTATATACTTCCGGTACTCCTTGAGCGTCGTCGCGCCGATGACGCGGATTTCTCCGCGGGAAAGCGCAGGTTTGAGGATGTTTGCAGCGTTTATGCTGCCCTCGGCGTCACCGGCGCCGACTATGTTGTGAACTTCGTCGATTACGAGGATTATGTCGCCGGCGCTTTTCACCTCGTTGACAAGCGTAAGCATCCGCTGCTCGAACTGTCCGCGGAACTGAGTGCCCGCGACGACGGCGGTGAGATCGAGCAGGAAAAGCCGCTGCCCGCGCAGACGGTAGGGCACGTTGCCCGCGGCGATCCGCTGAGCCAGCGCCTCGGCAATAGCCGTTTTCCCCACGCCCGGCTCGCCAATGAGGCAGGGATTGTTCTTCTGCCTGCGGCAGAGAATCTGTATCACTCGCTCAAGTTCGTTCTCGCGGCCGACGATCCTGTCGAGCAGGCCTTCTTCGGCCATCTTCGTGAGATTTTTGCAGTATTTATCGAGAAAATCCTGCTTTCTCGGCGGCTCCTTGCCGTGGCGCTCCTTCTCTTCTTTTTTCCCTTCTGTGCTTCCCTTATCGAAAAGCTTGGAGAAATTTATCGAAGGTGCTCCGCCTTCGTCGCCGAGGACGGGAGTGTCGTCGGATTCGGGTATCTCTCCCGACTGGTTTTCAAACCCCTCGGAAAGCTCCTTTATCTGCTCCTCGGTCAGTCCCAGATTCTTGAGCTGGTCTCCCATCATCTCGTCGACCGGTATACCGAGCTCCCTGGCGCAGGGAACGCAGAGCCCTTCGCTTTTCTTTTCGCCGTTTTCGACCTTCGTCACGAAGATCACAGCGAGCCGTTTTTTACATTTAGAACATTTAATCATATTATAAAACACCCGATATTGGATTTACATTGAAACCGATTTTCGGTAAGCCGCGTCCGGAATCAGGTTCCGGGGACAATCCCGTCGGCGATCGATTCGGCGGCGGTAATAAGAGTCTTCGCCTTGTCTATTCCCTCTCCGACAAGCTTGGAAATATTGATATAGTCAAAAGGCGATATCTGGCAGAAAAACCTGAAAACGTACGAGTCGTCAGCCAGCCCGCGCAGCGCCGCGATCTTCTCGCCGAGGAATCCTGACAGATTGAGCTCGACGATAACGCTCACGGCGAGGCAGATTACAAATACCGCGATAAGCCCGATGAAAAGCCCCATTGCCGCGCCGAGCGCGGCGTCAAGCTTTTTGAGATTAAGCGAATCCTTCGCCTTGTCGATAAAGAGCCCGAGGACGAAGAGCGCAACCGAACTGACGAGAAAGACGGCAAGATAGCCGCAGATTTTCGATGCGAGGGTCAGAAGTTTTTCATCGGTTATGACCCCGTCAAGCAGCGGTTTAATGAGATGCTCGCCGGCGATCCCCCCGAAGCAGTAGGAAAGGAAGAGCGAAAGAACGCCGGAGACAAGACGCCACAGCGACCTGAAAAAGCCGCGCAGGGCGTATATCAGAACGTGCAGGACCAGGATGATCGCAAGCACCAGATCAAACAGAAAATTGGTCATTGATACTCCTTAATCACTATATGAGAACGGGTAGGCGGCAGACCTTGTCACGTGGTACAGACCTTTGTCCGAATAGGCGAGAATGACGTCTCCCTCTGAGACCGCCCTGCCCGGATCGCGTGGCTCGGACAGAAGGCCGTCGAAGAATCTGATTCCGCCTCGCCCGAGCAGGTAGACGCCTCCTCCCGCAGCCGCGGCGGAAAAGACGGCTTCCGGCAAATCGGTCGCGAGTCCGACGCGTCCCGAAGCGGAGAGCAGTACCGAATATACCGTCTCGACTCCCGAGGTCTTGCGCGTGACGACCGCGGACGAACCGTACGAAAGGGACGCGCAGACAATCTCGCCCGAGAAGAAATCGCGGCAGACAAGGCGTCCGGCTCCGTCGAACCGCTGAACGCAGTTGTCGCAGAGGACGGTTATTCCCTCTTCCGAAAAAACGCAGTCAAGCGGCAGAACGTCTTCCAGCGCGACAGTGAAGCTCTCGGTCTCCGACGCGAACGGGTAGACCGAAAGAGTCGCGGAATACTTTCCGGTCCCGGACAGACCGAGCGTTATCACGGCGAACCTGCTGCCGTCCGGATCGATCACGGCGCAGACCGCCGGATCGTTTTTTCCGTAGACCGCGCGGATGCCGAAGTCGGAATCGCAGAGCACAATTTCCGACTCATAGATCTCACCCGACGTTATATAGAGATAAGATCCGTTGTCCGCTACCGAGAAGGCGTAGACCGGTCTTTCGGTTCTTCCGCTGTAAACTCTGGAAAAAGCGTTGTAAACGTAATATTCGCAGCCGCCGCTTCCGAACGCTACGGCGTATTTGGACGACGCCTTCAAGGCGGGATCCGGCATCTCCGCGACGTTGCGGCAGGTTCTGCGTCCGGTCGCCGAAAAGACGGTCACGCCGGTATTTCCGCAGATAGCGAGTCCCTTTCCGAAAAGCGAAAACCTCATCTCGCCGTCAGGGTCGTAGATCATTCCGGATGACTCCCGTTCGTTGTCCTCCAGTCTTTCCGCGAAATTTCTGACGATATACTCGGCGTTTTCGTAGGTTATCTTATCCAGATTGGCGACAGTGGTCAGTATAAGATAGACGAGGAAAGCAAAAAGGAAGACGAATCCGGTAAGTCTGTAGACGATACCCGCGCGGCTGTAGAATCTGTTGTATCCGTTATCCTCGCCGAAGACGCTGTCGAGGACTTCGGTCTCCTCCGGACCTTTGATCCGGGGAGTACGGAAAGCTTTAATAATATCTAAAAAACCGTTCTTCATAGCACCCCGTCACCGGCTTCGTAATTAACCGACACAAGATAAAGTCCGTAAGGCGGCAGCGTCGGCCCGGCGGCTTTTCTGTCCCGGGCTTCGGTTATCCGGGATATCACGCCCGGATCGGCGCCTCTGTGCGCGATATCGAGGAGCGTCCCCGATATGATTCTGACCATATTGTAGAGAAATCCGTCCGCCGTAAGAGTGATCACGGCGACTCCGTGCTCCGCTCTGACCGAGGCCGAGCGGATTGTCCTCACCGTGTCGGTGATCTTCGAACCGGAGGCCATATAGGAAGCAAAGTCCCGTTTCCCCTCGAGCAGACGGGCCGCGGCGTCCATCGTTTCAAGGGCATGTCCGTCAATCGGCGCCGAAGGCGTATACACTCTTCCGACGGTCAGAGGCATCCTCTTCGGTGAAAGCGAGATAAGATAGCTGTAGGTCTTGTCCACCACCGAATACCTCGGATGGAAGGAGTCCGGGACTTCCCTCGCCGAGAGCACCGAGACGCTCTCCGGAAGATGGAAGTTCATCGCGTCCGGGATCTTTCGGATATCGATTTTCGGACGCTCTCCGCCGGGAAGTTCAAGCGTGGCGCAAAAGCCGATTGCGTGTACTCCGGCGTCGGTACGGCTGCACCCGGTAACGAGACAGCCATCTCCGAACAGCCGCCGCGCCGCTGTCGTCAGACTTCCCTGCACCGTGGGGACGCCCGGCTGATACTGAAATCCCGAAAAACCGGAACCGTCGAAAGAAATCGTCAAAAGCGTTTTCAAAACAGCGCCCCCGGAAAGACAATGTTGAGAGCGACGACTCCGCCCGCGAGCAGAACGAAGCTGCAGAGAAGGATGATATCCGGAATACGGATCACGCTTTTGTTCATTCTCGTCCTTCCGCTGTCGCCGTGATAGCAGCGGCATTCCAT
>JAGDAM010000088.1 GCA_017959485.1 Clostridia bacterium | reverse complement strand
TCCGTCTGTTATTGCGTCGAAATCTTGAAATACCGCCTGTATTCCTGCGATTTCTCAGCAAAAACAGGCGGAAAATGCTCTCGCCAATCTACGCACGCGAATTGTGCGGTATTGCCTTAGCGTGCCCCGGGTATGCGGCGGTTCGATCAACGCAAAAAGACTCGTAACGGGCGGTGATATCACACTATCCCGCCGGTGCGAGTCTTTTTGTTTGCGGGAGTCGCTTTCCGCTACCGAGCGACACCCGTTACCCCGTGTTTCCGTTTCGGTCCGCCTTAATACGGTTCCATGTTGAAATTACCCGTAATATCTGCATACTCCGGATTAAAGTCCTTCCAGCAGCGCCTCGTATTTTGTCAGCAGATAATCGTATGCCTCGTCGGAAAAATGATGATTGGGTGCCAAGCCCAGCACGACTCCCTCATCGGCCCAGGCAAGCTGAGCGGGGTTTCTGAAAGAGATGCCGCTCGCATGATAGTTGTCAAAGCAGGGCATCGCCCACAAAGAGCAGATCTCCTTCATCGCCTCGACGTAATCGATGTCCGAAAGGCCGAGAGCGTTCTTCGACGGCCATCTGTCGTAATTTGTCAGGAAGAGAAACTTGGCTTTCGGATATTTTTCGGTAAGGCCGAGGATGAGCAGATTGAGCGCACCCTTGAATGTGTAGGGATCGCGGGTATCGTTGTCTCCGATCGGTACGGACAGACGCTTGTCGTTGGCTCCCCCGAGGACGACGACGTAATCGGCTCCGTCCTCCATTTCGGCGAACCTCTCGCACATCGGCGGGTGTTTGGTCTCCGCGTCCTGTTTCGCGAGGGTGTTGCCGTTGATACCGTGGTTGAAAACGGTCATATTATGTTTCGCGGCCAGCTTGTTCGGCCAGGTTGCGGAGTTTCCGAGCTTGTTTCCGTGGATCAGCGAATCACCTATCGCCACCAGTGTTTTTCCGTCAAGATTCGACATCTCTCTCCTCCGTATCCGTCTTTTTTTCAAAAATAAAATCTATATCCCGAGGCCGGGTTCTCGAAAGCGCGTAAAGCATAAAGGCAAGAACGGCGACTCCGAGCACCGCGGTCAGGATCACCGTCGCGGTATCCCAGATTATCCCGTCGCCGAGTTTCGGGACGAGATAACCCGCAAAATCGAACGTGCCGTGCAAAGCCACGCAGATCCAGACGCAACCGGTGCGAAGCAGCACTATCGAACACATTCCGCCTATCAGGAAGGAATATCCGACCTGAAGGATCACTCCGCCCGGCCCGGCTCCGAAGAACAGATTCACGAGGTGTACGGCGCCAAACAGCGCCGATCCGGCAACGGTCGCGATAAAAATCCCTTTTTTCGTCCCGCGTCCGCGTTCGAGTATCACCGGGAAGAGAACCCCGCGGAAGGCGATCTCCTCGAACAGCCCTATCGAGAAAGCATACAGCGTGAAAAGAGCGATTTCCCCCGCGCCGCGGGTGATATAAGCGCGCCCCGAGAGAAGGCCGAGAATCGGCAGGTTGTTGACAACAACGGCGGCGGAGGCGGCTACGACGGCGACGTCGAGCGCCGCCAACGGCTTTTTGATTCCGATCAGCCGGTAACCCGAAAACCCGGGCATAGCCAGCGGAAGAAAGAAGGCGGCTCCGGCCAGCCGCGAAACCGACACGCGCCAGAGTTCGTCGATCAGCTCGTCAGACGAGTAGACCGGAGGAAAAAACTCGAGCCATCCGAGGACCAGCGCGGCCGCCGCGACCCAGATATAAAACAGGACTCCCGAGCGCGCCGGTTTCTTCCACGCCTCACTCATCCCGGTCCGCCTTTTCCGCGGTCGCGGGATCGCGTCCTTTCTTCCCGCGGTAAACGAAAAACCAAAGACACAGCCCGACAATAATCATTATGACGGAAATCAGCTGCGAGGGAGTCAGGAAGCTGACCACCGTCTCGCCGCGGTAATCCCCGCGGAGATATTCGATAAAGAATCTCCAGATTCCGTAAAGCACGAGATAGAAGCAGAGATTTCCGGTCCTTCGGCGGTCGGCTCTGATCCAGAGGAAAACGGTCAGAAGGATCAGAAAAGCGGATTCGAACAGCTGCACCGGAAGAACGCGTCCTCCGGCCTGTTCCATATATACGCCCGGGAAACCGTCTACGCGGATTCCGTGGCAGCATCCGGCAAAGAAACATCCTATCCTGCCCACGGCATGCGCCGCCGGCACGCAGACCGAAAAGACCTCGATCAGTTCGGGCAGCTCTTTGATATGCTCCCTGTCGCGGTTTTTGAACACCGCGGCTCCGACTCCGAACCAGAAGGCGAACAGGACTCCGGCTCCGCCGACAAAACCACCGAGGAAGGTCGCTCCGGTGTTTTCGTTAAGCTCGAAGCTGCCGCTCGCGATCAGATTGTAAACCGCCTGAAAGAGCACCGCGAAGAAGTATCCCACGATAACTGTCACGACGGCGTCGGCGAGCACGAAATTGTGCAGGCGGGCCGAAAGATGCCGTTTGTTCGAAAAACGGCTGAAAATCAGCATCGCCGTAACTACGGCGAGGGCGAGCATTATATCGTATAACGTCAGCCCCCAGACGATTGCTTTCGGATACATCGCGATTTCAGTCTGCGGAGATCAGCCCGAGACGCGCGGCAAGCTCTCCGAGCTTCGGCTCGAAAGTCGCACCGTAAGTGTGACCCGGATGCCTCCCCGTCTCGATTATGCATGAAAGGGTAAAATCTGCCGCGACGGCGGCGGAATCGAAGGCGCTCATGCCCCTCATATACGCGCCGACGAACGCAGACGCGAAGACGTCGCCCGTCCCGTGGCTTCCCGGCTCGATCCTCCTGTGCGGATAGTGAAGGTCACGCCCGCCGATGCGGACGCTCACTCCCGTCTCGCCTTCGCGGTAACCGACTCCGGTCAGGACCACGACGCGCTTCCCTCCTCCGTCGAGCGCGTCGCAAAGCTCGCGGACGTAGGATTCGTCATAGGTTTCTTTGTATTCGGCTCCGGTCAGGAAGCAGGCCTCGGTGATATTCGGCAGGATTATATCGGCCGAATCGACGAGTTTTTTCATCTCCCCGACAAACGCAGCGTCGAACCCGTAATAGAGTTTTCCGTTGTCAGCCATGGCCGGATCAACTATCAGGGGAGCGCCCTCCTCGAGCAGATCCCGCGCGATGTCTTTCACGTATTCGATCTGACGCGCGCTTCCGAGATATCCGGTGTAAAGGGCCGAGAAATACAGCTTTTCACGGATCCAGTGCTCGCGGATCTTCGGCATGTCGTCGGTCAGATCCCTGAACGTGTACCCGGTGAAACCGCCGGTGTGAGTAGAAAGCACGGCGGACGGAAGCACGGCCGTTTCGAGTCCGCAGGCCGAAAGGATCGGCAGAGCGACGGTAAGCGAGCACTGCCCGACGCAGGAGATGTCCTGCACCGTCAGGACGCGTTTGTACTCCGAATTGTTGAGGTTTTCGTTTTTCATTTCACGAGAAATCCTTTCATATCATCCAGTCGGAGCACCGACACAGAACTTCCGTTCTCTCCGCAGCTTCCGAGGAATATTTTTTCGTCTGTGATAACTATTCCCGCCGACGGGTCGTCGGGATGTCCGACGACCGTGACGTACCGGTCGGTTTTCAATTCTTCCGGAAGCTCCTCAGGGTCAAAGCTGCGTTCATTGCTGATCAGAAGATAGTTTTTGTTGCCGACGGCAACCGATTCGCAGGTCGGCATCTCGGCAAGATAGTCGAGCACGCCCTCTTTCATCTCGGCATCGAGTTCTCTGAAATCGGAAAACGTCGCCTCTCCCCCGTCTGCGACCCACGCGCGCATCTTCGCGATAAACTCCGCGTCGGGCGTTTTCCCTTCGGAAAGACTCGACTCAAACCCCTGCAGCATCTCGCGCGCCGTCAGTTCGCGTTCTCCCGCGACAGGCCAGATATTCATCTCGTAGCTGAGGCCGACCAGGAGACTGATCGAATCCTCTCCGTAATCTATCGAGTTGCCGAGCAGAAAAAGATAATCGTTTTTCGAAAAACCTATCTCCTTCTTCACTCTTTCAAACAGTCCTTCGTTTCCGTAAAGATCGGACACAAGGTAGGTCATTTGCAGTCCTCCGCGGGAGAGCGCCGGCTGCCTTCACGGCCAGTCACGCGCAAATATTGTGGTTTTCTTACAGTTTGTTGAATCTTTTACAATTTCCTATAAATATTATACTCTTTTTCATCTTCTTTTGCAATAGCGCTGAAGAGTCGCCTGCGGAGAATTCGGCTTAAAACGGTTGACAAACCTTTTCCAAGGGAGTATAATTAAGAAAGTACAGCACAATAGACAAATGGAGGAAAACTCTTCATGAAACGGTTTATTTCGGCAGTGCTCGCACTTGCCATATTCCTTTCGCTCGCGGCGTTTTTCGCGTCGGCGGACGCTCAGAAGCCCTTCGAGTTCAAAGCGCCAACGAACATCGCGGCATCCCTGGCGGGAACCGATTCTCCGACTACGGTCCAGCTTGCAATCACATTGGACAATTCAATCGCCGAATTTTACTCCAAGAAGGAAGCGGCGATACTCGCCGAGAAATCGGAAGAGTTCTGGAAGCCCTACGGAGTCGAGGATATCGACGTCCGGATTCAGTACGACTGGGCTCTCGACGACGTCAACGACCCTGTCAGCGGCTGGCACTATACGAAATACTGGGACGGCACCGAAAACGAGTCGCACTCTCTCGGTCAGGACTCCGATTACCGCTACCGCACGAGCGATTGGGACGGCGTCGATGTCCCGTTGAATAACGCGACCGAGACGGTCCAAAGTTACTGGGTAACGCGCGGTGTTCCCAACGGCGAACGCTGGAACGGAAACAAGGAACTGGGATTGCCGGGAGTCAAAGACCAGCTGAATCCCGGACAGTACACCTATGATACCGAAGCCGACACCGTCGTAATCGATTTTTCGGAACACACCTTTTATTTCCGCGCGCGGCTGGTCAAAATCGAGTACTACACCGATGCCGGCGGCAATTACGTCTCAAGAACCAGCTTTACCGACTGGTCTTCCGTCTGCTCGGTCGGAAAGGACGCCGCGAAAATCGAGCCGATAAAGAATGGCGAGATAGCCGCTCCGGTGATCACCGGACTGCGCAGGACGGACAAAACCTTCAACGGCAACCCCGTCGTCGCCTTTACCCTGACCGTTCCCGACGAACTGCATACTCAGCTCACGCGCGCGTCGGCTCTCGGCGGCAGTATCAGGATTTTCACCGAGGCGAGAGTCAAGGGCGATACCGAATGGACCGTGATGTCAAATACCGACTCAACCGTCACGCCGGGTGAGATGGAATGTGCGTTGCTCCACCTCGTCAACGAGGAGCGTCCGACCATACCTGAGGATACGGTCATCGAACTTCGCTGCCGATACTGCTGTGATCAGCCTGGGCAGGATGATATCTACTCCGACTATTCGAAGATCATTTCCTTCGGCACCGACGATATTAACTCAGGCAAGACCCCCCTCGACGACGGCAACCCGAGCGGAGTCGACGACAAGTGCCCAATCTGCCACTTCTGCCCTCAGCCGCTCGGAATTTGCATCTTCATCTGGCTTCTGATCATTATCCTTGTAATCGTCGTAATCGTCGTCATTATCTGCGTCGCGAAAAAGAAGGACAAGAAAAAAGATCAGGATAATAAATAATAATAATAATAATACGATAATAAGTTTCACAGCCGCACGGGTCGCGAACGCGACCCGTGCGGCTATCGTTTACTGTTCAGTTTTTCGCGAGGGGATCGTATTCACCTTCGCGGTATTCGTCGGTTCCGTAAAGATCTTTTCTTATCTCGCGAATCTCCCCGAGATATCTGTCCCAGCCGAGCCCGAGATACTATCTTTTCTTCCATGCCTCGCGTGCCCTCGGGAGAGCGTTTTCGTTCGGCTTCCACCCCGACAGCGCGAGCGGCGGGAAGTCCGCCGGATCGTCGCCGGGTCCTCGGAAAGCGGTCCACCGGTCGTTTTCATATTTCTTGCGGCACTCCTCGTCGGAAAAATCCGGCACGTCGTAAGGTTTGCCGCCCTCGCACGCCGACCGCCACGCGAGTATGCCGATGACCGACATTGCGCAGCCGCGCCAGACGTTGAGCCAGGGCTGTTCGTTTTTGCGTATCGCCTCGCCGAAATAATACTGGACCCAGAAATCCCCGCCGCTGTGTCCGGCGGCGGCCGCCTCGGCGGCAAAGGCCGGCCATTCGGGCGCGTAGAGCCGCTCCTTCGGCTGATCTCCCCTGTTCCGGTCCTCGTGCCAGACGTAAAGCTTTTTCGTCATCCGGTCGATCTCGCATCCGCCCTTGGTGCAAAGGAGCGAAGTTCTCGCCGATCTGATCGGGAAAGCGTCCTGCAGCGTTCTGACGACGGCGCCGTTGTTCATCTGGCAGACGATAATCCCGCCGTGATCCTCGGCGCGAAGCTCGTCCCCGCGGTAGCTCTCGTCGGCAAGTCGCGGGACCCATCCCGACACACGGACCGGCAAAGTATTCGTCGCCATCATAATCGGAGCGATGGCGTGAGTGCAGTAATATGTGCTCGGCTGCAGATTTCTCCAGTGCCAGGGGCCCGTGGCGTTGTTGTAGGTCTCGGACACTTCCTGCGGATGCGCGTAATCGCCTTCCGCGTAAAGCAGTTCACCCAACTCGCCCGATTCGTAAAGCCGCTTCATTTCGAGACGCTCACGGCTGAAAGGATAGTTTTCGGCAAGCATATATATTAAGCCGGTCTGCTCCACCGTCCGGCAGAGTTCGACCGCCTCGGCAAGCGTCGCGGCGCAGAGACATTCGGACAGAACGTGCTTCCCCGCCTTCAGCGCCTTTATCGCGAAAGGAGCGTGTTCGTGAAAGTAGTTGCAGAGCACGACGGCGTCTATGTCGGATTTTTCGAGCATATCGTCGTAATCGGTATAGGTTTCAAGCTTTCCGTGACCGTAATGCC
>JAGDAM010000087.1 GCA_017959485.1 Clostridia bacterium | reverse complement strand
GGCTCGTCTGTTTTTCCGCCTCCTGCGAACGAGATGAGCGCTGCCGCCGCGATCATCAGGCACAGGATGGCTAAAAGTGCTTTTTGCATTCTGCTGTGTTTCAACTTTTCTCCTGATTTCCTTTTGATTATTTACTCTTTCCCGACCGGCGCCCGCAGTCACTCCCTCGCGAGAGAACGCGAAGACAAGAGCATTTTGCTCCCCGGGTATTTCGACTCTGCGCGAAGAAAGCCGGCCTTCTCGGTCTCCCAATGACTTTGTCCCGGAACCGCGGCATGCGTCCCGGTAAGACTTTCTCTTTTGTTCCGCGCATCACGGCGACGGGCTCGTACCGGATTTTCACCGGTTTCCCCTCAAAGCAATATTATTATATCATAATTACCATTCTTTGTCCATCGCGTCAATCCGTATCCCGCGCATCTGGGCTGCCGCGGATTCACGCTGACGGACGGCTACTCCGCGCGGCGGATTGCCTCCGCCATCGCCTCGGCCATCTTTCCGGCGTTCGCGATAACCGTGTCCTCATCCTCGAGGTCGGGACGATCGGACCAGACGCAGATCATATTGCCGCGCAGACGCTCGCGCAGCTCGGGCGTGTCGAGCGTCCTGCCTTCAGTTCCGGGAAGTCCGAAAGAATACCTGTCCCACTCGCCCGAAATGCATCCGGGATTCGATTTTTCGTACGCGGCGGGCGGGACCGCTCTCGCCTTTTCGGTCAGCACGTAATAGCAGTATACGCTGTCGGCGCCGATAAGATCGATTCCCCTCCCCGCGATCGCGGCGGGTGAGGCGAACGCCGGCTTTGCCGACCAGAACTGCACGGTGTACCCCCGGTCGAACTGAACGTGTCCCGGGTCTCCGTATTTCCAGCCGGTGTCCGACTCGCGCATAAATTCGTCGTTCCAGACCCTGACAGAACGGTAACCGAGCTCCGCGGCAAGACGCCTCAGATGATTCATATAGTCGACGAACAAATCGTATGCGACGGCGTCTGCGCTGCCCGTGAGCTCCTCGGCTTTCCTCTTCCAGCCGTCAAGCTGCCCCCAGCGCGGAAGAACCGACGTCTCGACCGCAGCCGGAGCGAATCCGAGCAGCTCGTCACCTCCGATATCTATCGAGCGGCAGCCGAGCGACGCGAAAAATGACGCCGCCTCGGAAAACACCGCCGAAACGTAAGCCGCCGCCGTGCGGTTCGAAATATCTATTCCGCGCGAGAACCCCTGATTGTTCGTGCCTTTGACGCGGCTTGTCTTTCCGCCCGCCGAAAAGAAGGAGCCGATACCGTATTCGCGTGACGCGGGCGGCGCTTCCGCGTCTTCCTTTCCGTCGATGAAAAACGAATATCCCTCTCCGTCGAAACGAGTCAGATACTCGCTCCCGCCGAAACCGAAGGAATACGATCCCGTTTCGCGGACGGTATCGTGAAATCTTTTTACGGTGTAATTGAGGTGTCCGGGAGAGTCGAAGGAAGGAATGACTTCCACTCCCCTATCCAAGGCGTATTCCGCGAGCGCCGAGAGCTCGGCGTACGAAAGATATCTTCCGTCGGTCGCGAGCGAACCGACCTGTCCCTGCGTGCAGAGCCGGCCGTCCCGCCCGGGCAGCCACGGGAAGAGCCCCGACTCGATCCCGAAACCCATTTCCTCGGAAAAGTGCAGCTGAATGACGCCGAGTCCCGCCCGCGAGATGATATCGACGAGCTTTTCAAGGGCTGAGGGAGAATAATACTTGCGGCCGGTATCGATCATAACGCCCGATCGGCGACAGGCTTCCTCTTTTTTTTTGTATTGTGTCATAACGGTCTCCTTGACTGAGAGATAAAATGAATGTATAATATTGCGTAGCAAGCACTTTCCGGAGGACGTACGAATGCTTTACGCGGGATTTTGCAGAAAAACCATCGATCCGCCGAGCGGAATCGCGATATCGGGTTATTTCGTTCCGAGGAGAGTCCGGGGAAAACTCGATTCTCTCGAATTAAACGTATGCGCACTGCGATGCGGGGGACGCACGGCGGTCATCGCCGTCTGCGATCTGCTCAACATCGGCTCGACCGGCTTTGCCGACTGTTGCCGCGAAGCGGCGGCAAAAGCCGCGAACGCCGAGCCCGAAGCCGTTTTCATCGCCTGCACTCACACCCACACCGGTCCGTCTCTCAGCGAAAAAAGCGAGGCGGAAACTGCGGAACTCATATCCGAATACAAAAGATTCCTGCGCGCGACGCTTGCCGAAGCCGCCGCTGAGGCGATCGCAGATCTCGCTCCGGCAAAGCTGTCTTCGGGAACGGCTCACGCTCCCGGAATAGCTTTCGGACGCAGGTATCTGATGAAGGACGGAAGCGTCCGGACAAATCCGGGAGTCGGAAACCCCGACGTCCTCCGTCCGCTGTCCGAAGCGGACGACAGAATCGGACTCGTCCGGCTTGACAGGTCGGAAGCGGGCAAGCCGGATATAGCCCTTGCCTCCTTCGGCTGCCATCCCGACACGATAGGCGGCGAGCGCATCTCGGCCGACTGGCCGGGATTTGCCAGGCGCACCTTCGAGGCGGCGGTCCCGGGAACGCGACTGATTATGCTCAACGGAGCCGAGGGCGATATTAATCACGTAAACGTCAGCCCGAAGCCGGGCGACCTCAACGGAATGATACTCGATTTCGACGACGTCTCGCGCGGCTACGCTCACGCGAGGCATATGGGTATGACGGTCGCCGGGGGCCTCCTCCAGATTTGGGAGAAGCTGCCGGAAGAGGAAGAGACCGGCATCGCGTACGCCGTAAAGCGGATTCGGATTCCCTCCAACGTGCCGACGGAGAAAGAACTGCGGGAAGCCGAAAAGATCCACGCTCTTCACACGGCGGGTCGCGACGCCGACATACCCTATACGGGAATGATGCTGACGACCGTCGTCGCCGAAGCCGGGCGCATGGTCGCGCTGAAGGACGGCCCGGACGCGTTTGAGATGCCCCTCTCGGCTCTGGCGATTGGAAGAAACGTCTTCGTCGGAATACCGGGAGAGCCCTTCGGAGCCATCGGAAAGGCACTGCGCGACCGCCGGGACGGCAAAAACGTAATACCATGCTGCCTGACGAACGGCTGCGAGGGATACTTCCCGATGAAAGACTCCTACGCCGAGGGCGGGTACGAAGCGAGAAGCTCGCGCTTCAAAGCGGGAGTAGGCGAGCTTATCATCGCAGGCTGCGAAGAACTGATCGAATCGCTGAAATAACCCAAACTTCCAAAAACGGGCTGTAAAAAAAGGTACCTTTTTTTACAGCCCCATATCTTTTTTAGATAAAGAACTTCCTCTCGAGAAAAGCCCGGAGCGGCGGAATAATCGCCGAAATGATGAAAAAGAGCCCCAGCGCGGAGAAGAAAATCACGCAGTAAAGCGACCAGACAAACATCGGGGTGCGGAAGGTGATATGCTGGAAGAACTCGACCAGCATGCTTATCGAACCGAGCCCGACGAGCAGTCCTCCGACGATGAATATCCTGCCTTTCTTTATATACCTGAGGAGAGAGACCGCGGTCAGCGTCAGCGCGCAGGTGATAAGCGTCAGCGGAAACGCAAAGCTGAGATACCAGTGCTGTCCGAGCGACAGACAGATATACAGAAGATACCCCGCTACCGCCGCGAAATCGATCGGCAGAAAGATGAGCGGATACCATTTTCGGAAAAAGAAGGGCAGGACGAACGTCGTCCAGGCCAGCGCGATCCCGAGCATCACGTATCCCGACCAGTAGACTCTTCCGAAAGTCTTGAGGCAGAGTATCAGGCAGATGAGACAGGCGGCCGCCATGACGGTCGTGATAATCCCGAGGACGAGATATTTTTCGTTATCCTTTTCCTTCGGATATCTGTCGCTGTAGGCGGTATATGAAGCGCCCGACTCCTCTCCGACGACCGGGAGAGCGGTATGGCAGAGCGGACATTCGGTTTCTCCGTCTCCGAGTTTTACGCCGCATCGCACGCAGTACATCCGTCTACCTCCTTCTGTTGCTTTCAATCTCTACCGGCAGTCCGAGTTCGACGAGTCTCGCGAAAAAGAGACGTTCGAGCTCCGACTCCTTCGTCGAGCGGATCATATTGATAAAGGTCCTGCCTCCGCAGGACACGACCGAACAGTTGTTCGGATAGGAATACTGCACGCCGATAATGAATTCGAAGCGCTCGACGAATTTCGCGTATTCCCCGGGAAACGAGACGCTGCCGAGATTCGACACGTTTATGCATCCGACCCGCTCGCCGACAAAATGATAAACCATCCGCATGACCGGATTCTTTATGAAAAGGGGCATCGCCCTGATTATTCGGTTTTCGGCGGGACGGACGTTCGCCTCGATCTTCGCCGCCATATGCTGGCGCGTGGCGGTTATCGCCAGCGAATGCCTTATCAGCGAGCAGATCTCGTCGAAACTGTATTCGCCGAGACGGGGATCAAATCCGGCGGTCACGGTGAGGACAAAATTCCGGAGCGTGGTCACTCCGAAGAGTCGGCGCAGATTGACCGGAATCATGATCCGGACCGGCCTTGCCGCGCGTCGGGGAAGGGTTTCGTCCTGTAACCTTGCCACCGCCTCGGCCATGACCGCGGCGAGGAAGGCGGTGACGGTGACGCCGTGCCGGTGAGCCGCCTCGATCAGCGCGCCGGTCGGGACGATCCCCGTCGTCAGATGCCTGAACCTGTCCGGCTCGGGAGTCCCGCGCATGCGGAACACTTTCGTATCCTCCTCGGGTACCGGGAATCCCCCGGCGCATTCGGGAAATCTGTCCGCGAGCTCTACGGGATCGGGTTCTTCTGCGGGATCGACTATTCCGCCCTCAAAAACCGGAGGGACACGGTATTTGACGCGCAGGTATTCCGCGGTCAGATTTTTTACGAATTCGGCTCCTCCGGTTCCGTCGGTCACCGAGTGAAAAAACTCGACGGCAAACCGATTGCCGTAGTAAAGCACCAGAATGCAGCTGCGCGAAAGCTGGGCGCGGCTCATATGGGTGAGCGGATAGGCGTACTCGGCGACCACCGGCACCTTTCCATTTATCTCCTCAAGATAGTACCAGAAAAAACCGGTTCTCAGACGCACGAAAAAGGATGGAAACCGCCCCTTCAGATTCTCGACCGCAAGCGATAACGCTTCCGGATCCGTCTCTCCGGTGAGAGAGACCGAGATCCGGAAGACGTTGTTCCAGCGGCGCTTCATTATCGCGGGGAAAATGAGCGCGGCGTTGTCGAGTCTGAACCACTTTTTCTTTTTCATTGCCCTATTCAAGCCGATACCGCACAGTATCCCTGAGGATCGTGCGGTATCTGCCGGAAATTATGATCGGTCTTACGCTTTCCAGAGAGAGTGCAGGTTGCAGTAGGCGTAAACGGCTTCGACCTCGTCGCCTTCGCAGATCGCGAAGCAGACTTCGGGGGCCTCGCCCGGCTTTAACGCCTTGCGCTGGTTGCCGAATTTCGTCTGGAGCGAGATCCATTCGATGTAATGCTCGGGGATCATGGGATGATCGACCGAACCGACTCTGACGGTGACGACGTTGCCTTCGACCTTAACGACCGGAACGTGCTTTTCGCGGGATGCGTCGGTAGTTCCGGGGATGATCTTCTGCATATTCTCGCCGCAGCATTTGACCGGAACGCCGGTCTTTTTAACTATCGCGATGATCTGCCCGCAGTGCGCGCAGCGGTAAAACTCCATTTCCATAATATTCCTCCGGTTCCCCGCGGCGGCGCCGCGGATTGTTTATTTTTGTACGAATAGTATAACATACACCGGCCGGTTTTGTCAAGGAGTCCGCGGGCTTCGCGTGCCCCCGGGGAGTGCTTCTGCGTACCCGGGGAGCTCTTCTGGGAGCTCCGCTCCGGGAGGGGGCCCGGCGTGACCGGAAAGCTGCAGTCACACGGCGCCTTTGGTTCGGTGCCTGTGTTGATTATTAACTCGAAAAAGCGTCTCCTTTTTTGCGATTTATATCAAATAAAGTGTCGAAAAAATGAGAAACGACATATTCTCTGTTCCGTCAGAGGCACTGTCCGTCCGGTAACCTCTGACCTGCACCTTCCCTCGGGCACGCCTCGCCTTCGGCGAGCCACGGTGTCCGCGGACGCGACCGGATGATGGTTACGGAACCGTTAGAGGCACTGTGTTTGCACTGACCGCGTCTCCTGCCTTCCCCGGCTGGGGAAGGTGGCCGCGAAGGCGGCCGAATGGGGCGCTATGTAATCGTAAGTGGCACTGTCT
>JAGDAM010000086.1 GCA_017959485.1 Clostridia bacterium | reverse complement strand
AAGTACGAGTCCTTGCATTGTTGATTGAACCGCCGTGTACCGAACGGTACGCACGGTGGTGTGGGAGGTCGGTCACTCAACTAATGGGTGACCTCCTACCCGATTCAGTTTAATCCGAACGCCTTGTTGATCTTCTGTATCGTGCTCTTGAGCACCTTCTGGTTGTTGGCCACGATACCCGACCAGCCGGCGGCGCCCTTTTCGAGCTGCTCCTGGAAGAGAGTGTCGGGGGCTTTGCCGTAGCTTGAGAAGACCTTCCAGAAGATTCTCGACGGGTCGTAGACGGCTCCCGCGCGAATCAGATCGTAGCAGTAGGAGTCGTTGGAATCGCTCGCGTATCTGATCTTCATCGAGATCTCGAAGATGACCGGCGTCACTTCGGTGTAGCTTTCCGCGGCAGAGACTTCAAGAAACGCGGCTGACATTTCGGGGTTGTTCGCGTTGCGCGGGACGGCGTAGAGCGAGAAGGGATTGCCGATCGCGGTGCGGTAGGATTCCTGGTCGACGTCGTATTTCGGTGCGGGAAGAATCGAAAGCTTGTCGAAATTCTTCTCGTCAAGGTCGTTGATCGCGATGTCGCAGCGGTCGATGATAAAGAGGGACTGTCCGTTTTTGAAGATATTCTTGTATCCCGAACCGATGAAGCCGTCCTGCGATCCCGCAAAACCGCTTGCAATCATTTCAATCAGATTCTGCATGCGCTCTCCGGTGAAAGATTCGGACAGCGCGAGACGTCCGCCGTCGTTTTCAACTCCGACTATGTCCGATCCGTAGAGTAGCGCGTCGCAGTGAAGCAGACTGGATACGATCCCGAAACGGTCGCCGACCGACTTTACGCTATCCGCGTCGCTGTCCGAGTAGACGTCCTTCGCCAGCGTCAGCATGCGGTCGATGGTCCAGGTCTCTGCTCTTACGTCGTCAATCGGATCTTCAATATTCAGCGAGGTCAGCAAATCCTTGTTGTAGAAAACCGCGTACATCATGTACAGCATGTTCGTGGAGATGTCGCCCGAGATGAAGTGAATCTGATTGTTTATCAGGCAGGTCTGAGTCAGCAGACTCGGCCACCACGGTTTCGAAAGGTCGATCGATCCGAGGGACGAAACGTCTCGGGTCAGACCGTTGTAGGCGCAAAGACCGATGCTGCGGGAGTGAGCCGAGATGATATCGTAGGCCTCTTCCGCTCCCGCCTGATCGAGCCGTTTTACGAGAGCCAGCCAATCGTTTGCTTTTGAGGAGTTGCCGGGTTCGCCGTGGAAATCGAGTTCGACCTCAAGTTTCGATTCGATCTTTGCGTTCCGGCGATAGATGGCGTCGTTGACCTCGGCTCCGGTCAGCTGCTCCGCGAAGTATTCGGGATTCTCGCGGTCGCTCCAGTAAAGGATGCGGACCGTCTCTCCGCCGAACGTTTCGCTGATATGATCGAGATACCCGGTCGTGACTTCGGCAGTCGCTTCGCCGGTGTCATCGGGGGATCCGGTGACGACCGCAGCGGTTGTTTCGTCCGGAGTCCCCGAAGCGCAGGAGAAAGCCGAAAGGGCGAACAGCGCCGCAATCAGAATAAGCAGTGTGGATTTGAGATTCCGATTCATTTCTAACTCCGTCATAATAGTATTTTCAATACTATTATATCATCTTTACCGGGGATAATCAAGCTTTTTGACGTATGACGTCTCGCGGACGGGTGCGGATACCGAAAACGCTTTCGGTGAGACGCGGGTGAAAAGCTTCCGGAAACGCGACTGATATCGAAGATTTTTACTGAAGGTCGCTTTTTTCGCGCCGGAACGCTTGACAGATTCCGCAAATACGGGTATAATAAACACTTGTGAGTTCGAAACCATCCTCACATGGGAAGCGGGTGCTTCCCGGACAAAAAAACTAAGGAGAAATACAATGAAAAACAAAAGGAAGGCCTCCCTGCTTTTCCTCACACAATCTGCGCTAATCGCTGCGCTTTACGTCGTTCTTACAACGATAGTGCCCGGGTTATCATCCGGAGTCGTTCAGTTTCGCTTTTCTGAAGCATTGTGTATCCTTGCGGTCTTTACTCAGGCAGCCGTTCCGGGTTTGACGGTAGGATGCGTGTTGGCGAATTTGATTAACGGTTGCGCCGTATGGGATATCGTATTCGGAAGTCTTGCCACTCTGATTGGAGTCATAGGTGTCCGTTTGCTGAGACAAATACCCTGGATTGCCGCGTTGCCGTATGCGCTCTCGAATATTTTAATTATTCCGTTT
>JAGDAM010000085.1 GCA_017959485.1 Clostridia bacterium | reverse complement strand
TTGGCCCGAACGCCGGCGAAAACCACGATAGCGAGAGTGAAACCCACGCCCGCGGCGAATCCGTAGCAAACAGAGGGAATGAAGCCGTAGCTTTTCTGAATATTTACAAGGCAGGCGCCGAGCACCGCGCAGTTGGTGGTGATGAGAGGAAGATAAATCCCGAGCGCGCCGTAAAGCGCCGGAACGCATTTGCGCAGGAACATTTCGATAAGCTGTACCAGGAAAGAGATTATCAGCACGAAAGCCACGGTACGCAGATATTCAAGTCCGAGCGGGACGAGAACGAGATAGTAGACAGCCCAGGTAACGGCTCCGGAAACCGTCATAACGAAGGTCACGGCCATACCCATCCCCAGCGCCTTGTCGGTGCTGTCGGAAACTCCGAGAAAGGGGCAGCATCCGTAAAACTTGGAAAAGATAAAGTTTTCGGTAAGAACCGCTCCGAGCATGAGAAGCGCGAGGTCGGTAAACGAAAGACTCGCGAAATTCATTCTCCGTCCTCCTTTCCGTTTTTGTCCGGTGTATACGCGGTCTCGGAACCGGTCCGGGGAGCTTCAGGCGGATAAAAATCAAGTTCACGGTTGGCCGAATCCGGGTCGGTGCTCGAGTCGGGAGAGATCGGCATTTTCGACGACAGAAAGTTTGCGGGGATATCGGACGCCATACTTACGTTCGAGAGGCGGTCGTAACGGTCCCGGTCGGATATTACGTTCCTGACTTTCTGGACCGCGGCGATTATCATTCCGAGAGTGAAGAAGGCGCCCGCGGGGAGCAGAAAGATGATGGCGGGATCGTACCAGCCGTTCGAGAAACTGTATCCGAATACCGTCCCGGCTCCGAGCAGTTCCCGTATAAAACCGATGCACACGAGTGCGAAGGTGAACCCAAGCCCCATCGACAGCCCGTCGACGGCAGACGGCAGAACGCGGTTTTTCGAGGCAAACGCTTCGGCGCGTCCGAGAATGATGCAGTTTACCACTATCAGCGGGATAAACAGACCGAGCGAACCGTAAAGATCGAAAAAGAAGGCCTTGATAACCATCTCCGCGGCTGAAACGAAGGCGGAGATAATCACGATAAAGGTCGGAATCCTTACCTGCGAAGGTATTAGCTTGCGCAGAAGAGAAATCAGAACGTTGGAGAGAATCAGCACGGCCGTGGCTGTAATCCCCATTCCGAAGGCGTTTTTTACCGAAGTGGTCGTGGCGAGAGTGGGGCACATTCCCAAAAGCTGAACGAACGTAGGGTTTTCGGTAAAGAGCCCGCGGCGCATCTGTTCGGCAAATGTTTTTAGCGAATATCCGCTTTTTTTGTCTGACATCGTACGTCTCACTTTCCCGCGGAGGCGTCAGCCGACGCGCTGCGCTCGCTTACCGCTTCAAGCGCGCGGTTGACTCCGGCAAGCACCGAACGCGAGCTGATTGTAGCGCCCGAGATAGCGTCGATCCCTTCGCCGAGCCGAATCATGCCGGAAAGTCCGGCGTATCCGTCAAGATAAGACTGCTCCGCGACCCGGCTCCCGAGTCCCGGAGTTTCGGAGAGAGCGGTAATCGAAACTCCTATTATTTTGCGGTCGGCGGAAATCCCCACGACCATGTCGATATTACCTCCGAAGCCGTTCGGCGAAACCGAAACGCTCCAGCCGAGCGTCTCTCCGTTTCTTGTAACCAGAGCAATTTTCTTTACATAGTCCGGTATGCCGTCAAGCTCCTTCGTTTCAATACCGTCGCCGAAAAGATCGCGGACTGCCTGATTTTCCGCTGCTGCCTGATTTTCGGCTATTCTGGCGGCTGTCAGTTCGTTGACGACGGAAAGAAGAAGCGCAGCGGCGGTGCACACGACGAGAAGGACAATTGCAGGGCGAATAATATTCTTCATTTCGCGCCTCCGTCCCGGCGCCTTCCCGAAGTCCCGAATATCCTCGGGCGGGTAGCCCTGTCAAAGTACCAGACAAGCATATTCATGATAAGTACGGCGAATGAGACTCCCTCGTTGTATCCGCCGAAGTACCTGATGAAAACGGTCACGGCGCCGCATCCGATGCCGTACAGCAGACGTCCACGCTCGGTGACCGGGCTCGTACAGTAGTCGGTTGCCATAAAGAAGGCTCCGAGCATAAGTCCGCCGCTGAACAGTTCGGCGAACATGGAACCGAACCTGTCGAGAGCGGGAGGAAACAGGAAGGAAAGCAGAGCAACGGTCAGTATGAAAGAGACCGGAATATGCCAGGTTATGACTTTGCGAGCGATTAGATAGACTCCTCCCGCAATCAGAAGAAGAGCCGATATTTCGCTGATCGAACCGGGGCATTTGCCGAGGAAAAGATCGAGCAGCGAGGCGTCCGGCATCTCTCCGGATTTGAGGGATGCGAGCGGTGTCGCCGTCGCGACCGCGTCGTAAGAGCCGCGAAAACTGATCTTCAGCACGCTCAGCCGGGTCTCCGCAGACGGGAAGGTAGTCATTTCGGAAGGCCAGGCAAAGAGGAAGGCGCGACCGGCGAGCGCGGGATTGAGAAAGTTCTTGCCTATTCCGCCGAACAGCTGCTTGACGACGACTATTGCGAAAAACGAGCCGAAAAACGGCAGCCAGTAAGAGGCGGAGGAAGGCAGATTCAATCCGAGCAAAAGTCCGGTTACAACCGCGGAGAGATCGCCTATCGACTGCTTCTTTTTAAAGAGCAGGCAGCAGAGCGACTCGAAACCTACCGCGGAAAGGACGGAGATCGCGACGATTACGGCGGCTCTCGCCCCGAAGAGAATTATTCCCCAGACGGTCGCGGGAGTCAACGCGATAATAACGTCAAGCATTATACCGCGCGTCGTATCGCGGTGCTTTATATGCGGCGGAGGCGAAACGGTCAGCAACTCCGGCTCGCCTATCGGTGCTTGTTTCTTTCTGTCGGTCATTTCTTTGAGTTTCCGGCGGCCCTGAGCGCGCCTTTTGCGACACGTATATACTGAACGATTTCGACATTCCCGGGACAGTTGTAAGAGCAGGTACCGCATTCAACGCAGTTCATAACGCCCATCTTTTCTGCGTCCGCGTATCTTTTGGACATCGCGTACTGAGCGAGATAAACCGGCATCAGATGCATCGGACAGTTCTTCACGCATCTGCCGCATCTTATGCAGGCGGAATTGTCGCGCATCTTCGCGAACTTTTCGGACAGCACGAGGACGGCGCTCGTTCCTTTTGTGACGGGAGTGTCCATTTCCCATCTCGCGGCTCCCATCATGGGACCGCCGTTTATGATCTTAAACGGAATTCTGATAAGACCGCCGCAGTAATCGATCATAGTCCGGTAGGAAGTGCCGAGAGGGACAAGCAGATTCTTCGGGGTAGCCACGCAGTCGCCGTCGACGGTGACGCAGCGCTCGATAAGAGGAAGCCCGTAGGCGAACGCACGGTAGATGACGGCGCAGGTCTCGGCGTTGAAAACGACGCATCCGACGTCGGCGGGAAGCTTTCCTGACGGCACTTCCCTTCCCGTCAGCGCGAAGACCAGCTGGCGCTCGTCTCCCTGAGGGTATTTGGTCTTCATAACCCGGACTTTGATATAATCCGAGTTCCCGATAACCGAGAGAAGGCGGTTGACCGCGTTGACTTTGTTGTCTTCGACGCATAGTTCGGCGAAAGACAACCCGAGAGCTCTCATAAGTATCTTCGTACCGTTGACGATGTCCTCGGGACGCTCAAGCATAAGCCGGTGGTTGACCGTGATGAAGGGCTCGCACTCGGCGCAGTTGATTATCAGACGCTCGACTTTGCCGATCGAACTGCGAATCTTTGCGTGCGTCGGGAACATTGCTCCGCCCATTCCGGATATGCCAGCCAGGCGCACCTTTTCGATTATCTCATCGGGGGTAGTGTCTGACAGTTTTTTGTCGTGCGGGCGAATGGATGGGTCGAGTTCCATTTTGCCGTCGCCGGTGATGACGATAGTCTCGACCGGCTGCGCCTGAGCGTTATGACGGATCTTGATCTCGCTTACCGTGCCCGAGATCGACGCGTGTACGAGACAGGTCAGACCTTCGGCGTTTCCTATAAGCTGTCCGCGGTATACGTGGTCTCCGACCGAAACGACCGGACGGCACTGAACTCCGATGTGCTGCGCCATCGGTATCTCGACCCGTTCGGGAGCGGGTATTCTTTCGATTTTGCACCCGCGGGTGTTCTTGTACTCTTCCACCCTGGTGCCGCCGTTGAAAGTATATATCCTTGAACTCAGAGCAAACACCCGCCTTCCTTAAACTAAAAATAACTAATATAATTATACATTATTAAGCGGTTTTTTTCAATCCTTTTAGTGAAAAAGAGCGTCCGTCCCTTTTCCGCGGGAAGCTGAGAGGCGGTTTCTGTTCTAAATCTAAAAAATTCGTTCTGTTCATCAAAAATTATAAACATTAAATATTGACAAGAGCCTCCTGTTTGTGCTATAATATTCAAGCTCGCGGCGGAATAGCTCAGTTGGCTAGAGCAATCGGTTCATACCCGATAGGTCGTAGGTTCAAGTCCGACTTCCGCTACCGATCAAAAACGCCGCGAAAGCG
>JAGDAM010000084.1 GCA_017959485.1 Clostridia bacterium | reverse complement strand
TCAAGCTTGCCAGAGAGCATATCCCGCATCACCGACGTCGGAAGAGTGTCATCTCCGGTCGCGGCCGGTTTTGCCGCCGCCTCGACGTCGGCTTTTTTTATAAAACTGCCGTTGGACGGGATAACCGAGGACAGATCCACTCCGAGTTTCGCGGCCGCCGCCTTCGCGTTGGGCATGGCGGGCACCGAGGATGTCGCGGGCGCGACGGGTTCATAGCGGACCGGCTCGGGTTCAGCGGGCTTAATTTCTTCTGTGACGGTAGGCGCTGCTTCTGGTTCGGCCTGCGGTTCCTCCTCCTCCGCCTGAACGGGAGATTCGACAGGATCCGCCGCGGCGGCAAGATCATCCTCGTCGCCTATCTCCATAAGGAGAGTTCCGGCGTCTATCGTGTCGTATTCCTTTACGAATATGCGCAGGACGTACCCCGACGCCACGCTCTCGATCGGCAGCGTCGCCTTGTCGGTCTCGACTTCGAGCAACTCGTCGCCGCGTTTTACCTTGTCTCCGACCGCCGCCCTGATCGTTACGACGGTCGCCGCGTCGGTCGTCTGACCGGCGGCGGGCATTACTATTCTTTTAATCATTTTTTCACCCTTTTGTAAGCGTCAACAATTATTGATCAACCGATCACGATCTTTATCACCGTATCGTCTCCGTCCGGCAGTACCGGATCGTCTCCGAGCGTGATGAAGGAGGTGTCGGGATAGTCGGAGCACATCCAGCCGCCCTTCGGGACAAGCTCGGCGCCCGTCGCGAGATCCCGCGCCGTCTCAATGCTCCCCGGCGTCACTCCGATAAGCGGAAGCGGTCCCACGGTGTTGTCAAAAACGTGGCAGTAGACGGTTCCGTCGGCGCCTTGCGTGTATCTTCCCCAGTCGGGCTTGGGCAGCGCGCATTTGCCGCATCCGTAAACCGATTCCGAGTTTTTGTCCATCCATTCGCCGACGCGTTCGAGAATTTTCACCGACTCTTCGGGGATATTTCCTCTCGCGTCGGGCCCGACGTTGAGCAGGAGATTTCCTCCCTTCGAAACGCATTCGACGAGCTTGCGGATAACCATCCCGGCCTGCTTGAACTTCCGGTCGGACAGGCAGAAACCCCAATGGTTATTCATGGTTACGCACGCCTCCCAGACGACGTCGCGCCCTTCCGAGTCGCACAGGCCCCGGGGCGGAATGATCTGCTCGGGGCAGGCGAAGTCGCCGTGCCAGGGCAGGGGTTTCCCCGTCATCAGCGAGCCCTGCTCCGATCCGCTGCCCTCCAGCCGGTTGTCGATGAGTATGCCCGGCTGCAGTTCGCGCACCGTGGTCACCAGCTCGTGAGCTCTCCATTTTTCCCCGCGCATCTCGCCGTAGGAATAATCGAACCACATAATATCGAGCTTTCCGTAATTCGTGCACAGCTCGCGGACCTGTCCGTGCATATAATCGAGATAGCGGCCCCAGTCGCGCTCCGCGTCGGGATAATCGGGATTTTCCCGCATCGGGTGCGTCCTGTCCGACGCGTGCGGATAATCGGGATGGTGCCAGTCGAGGAGCGAATAATAGAGTCCGACACGCAGTCCCTCGGCGCGGAAGGCGTCGAGAAATTCGCGTACGATATCCCGCCCGCATCGGGTGTTCGTCGACTTGTAATCGGTCAGTTTGCTGTCGAAAAGACAAAATCCGTCGTGATGCTTTGCGGTGAGCACGGCGTATTTCATCCCGGCGAGGCGGGCAAGCCGGGCCCACTTTCGCGGATCGAAATCGGGCGCGGAAAACTCGCGGAAATACCTGTCGTAGGCCTCGTCGGCTATCCGCTCGCGGCTCTTGACCCATTCGCCTCTGCCGGGGATCGCGTAGATGCCCCAGTGAATGAACATACCGAAGCGGGCTTCCTGAAACCACCTGACGCGCTTTTCGTATTCGTCACGATTAAAGCTGTACATTTTGCGTTACTCCTTTTTTCGCGCACTTTATCTTTGCCTTCCCCTGGGGGAAGGTGGCGCCGTACGGCGCCGGATGAGGGTTAAGAAACCCGGGCTTTGCCCAAGCCTGATGAATTGCGCTTCGCGCATGAATTGCAGCTTCGCTGCGTGAATTGCCGCTGACGCGGCATGAATTGCAGGCTGCGCCTGCATGATTAATACTGCGCGAGCGCTCAGAGCGCGGCGAGCTTCCTCGCCTCTTCGATGATCCTCTCCTTCGAGGGGATCACGTAATTTTCAAGCACCGGCGAGAAGGGCACCGGCGTGTCAAACGCGGCGACGCGGACTATCGGCGCGTCGAGCAGGAATATCTCGTGCTCGGCGATCCAGGACCCGAGCTGCGCACCCCAGCCGCAGTTGTAGTTGTCCTCGTGGACTATCATCAGTTTGCCGGTCTTGCGCAGCGATTCGACGACGGTTTCGTAGTCGAAGGGCAGCAGCGAGCGCGGGTCGATGACCTCGCAGTCGATACCCTCCTTGGCCAGCTCGGCGGCGGCCTCCTGCGCCTTGTAGCTCATAAGCAGGTTGGCGACGATGGTTATATCCTTCCCCTCTCTCCTGATCGCGGCCTTGCCGAAGGGGATTGTGTAGTCGCCTTCCGGTACCTCGCCCGAGGGGTTGAGCGCACCGGCTTCTTTGCGCTTGGAGCCGTAGAGGAGCTTATGCTCGAAGAAAATGACCGGGTTGTCGTCCCTGATCGCGGTTTTCATCATTCCCTTGGCGTCTGCGGGAGTCGAGGGACAGACGACTTTTAAGCCGGGCACGTGAGCGAAATAGGTCTCGGGGCTCTGCGCGTGCTGAGCGCCGCGGTTGGTCGCGCCGCTCGGGCACCTCATAACCATCGGTACCGAAAGCTTGCCGCCCGACATATATCTCATCTTCGCCGCCTGATTGACCAGCTGATCCATCATGCAGAAAAGGAAGTCGCAGTACTGCAGATCGGCTACCGGTCTCATTCCGTACATCGCGGATCCCACGCAGAGACCGGCGATGGCGATCTCGGAGATCGGCGTGTTGATGCAGCGGCCCTCGGTGACGGCGCCGCCGCGGTTTTCCATTCTTCCGAATTCGTCTCCTATCCCTTTGGGGACGGTAAATGCGCCGCCCATTCCTCCGGGGATATCTTCATCCTCTCCGAGCACGAATACGCTCGGATCGCGACGCATCTCCTCGGCTATCGCCGCCTTCAGCGCGTCGGCTATTGACATTACAGGCATTATGATTATTACCTCTTCTTTTTCTTTCACTTATCATTCCGCGGCGCCGCCGCGGAATATCATTGTTGCGAACAGGGGGGCTCTGGCGGTTGCGTAGCGCCCCATCCGTCGCCCGTTCGGGCGACACCTTCCCCAGCCGGGGAAGGCAAAGCAGCGTCGATTCGCCTCATCCACCGCTTTCGCGGTCCACCCTTCCCCTTCGGGGAAGGCAAACGAAATCCATCGCCGTACGGCGGTCCCCCGGGCTCGGCAAAGCCGAGGCATCCACGAGGGGGAAGGCAACCGTTTTAATTCCGAATTGCGAATTGCGAATTTCGAATTAGTCTCTAATTCATAATTCGCTACTGAATAACGGTTTTTATCCTTCCTTATAAACGTCCTCGAGCGCGCTCGCGAGCGTCGGCAGCGGGGCGTCCTTGGCGTATTCGACCGCTTCCTCTATGGCGGCGGTCGCGCGTTCCTCTATTGCGTCGAGTTCTTCGGCGGTCGCGACACCCTCGTTTATCAGCCGCTCGCGGAAGGTCTTCACGGGATCGCGCGCAAACCACCAGGCCTCCTCGTCCTTCGGACGGTATCCGCAGGCGTCGTTGCGCGAGTGCCCGTACTTGCGGTAGGTCTTGACTTCGATGATCGTCGGTCCCTCTCCGGATCTCGCACGCGCGAGCGCCTC
>JAGDAM010000083.1 GCA_017959485.1 Clostridia bacterium | reverse complement strand
GTCTTTATATGCCCGAGACTATTCCCGCAATCGGTCCCGAGTTCATCAAATTGCTTTCCGGACTCGATTATAAATCCAGCGCGGTAGAGATACTCTCTCTTTTCCTTACCGATTATACCCCGGAAGAACTCCGCGCCGCGGCTGATGCCGCGTATTCCGAAGACAGGTTCCCGGGAGGAGCGGCTCCCGTGCGCAAAATATCGGATGATCTCTTCTCTCTCGAACTGTGGCACGGTCCGACCTGCGCTTTCAAGGATATGGCTCTGCAGATTATGCCGAAGCTTCTGTCGACGGCTCTCGGCAAAACCGGCACCTCAGGCAATCTAATGATCCTTGTCGCCACGTCGGGCGATACCGGAAAGGCGGCTCTCGAAGGATACCGTGATTCCGACCGAATAAAGATTCTCGTCTACTATCCTTCCGAAGGAGTCAGCAGGGTTCAGAAGCTGCAGATGATCACGCAGATGGGTTCGAACACCGCGGTAACAGCCATCAGGGGAAATTTCGACGACGCACAGACAGGCGTTAAAAAGCTCTTCTCCGATCGCGTATTCTCCGAAAAGCTCGCCTCGCTCGGATATCGCACCTCAAGCGCGAATTCGATAAACTGGGGCAGACTTGTTCCGCAGATAGTCTACTACTTCTCCGCTTACTGCGATCTTATGAACACAGGCGCGATCAAGCTTGGAGATATGATAGATTTCGCGGTTCCGACCGGCAACTTCGGCGACATTTTCGCGGCATATATCGCTAAAAAAATGGGGCTTCCGGTCGAAAGACTAATCTGCGCCTCGAACAGAAACAACGTACTGACCGATTTCATCAATACGGGCGTTTACGACCGCAACAGAGAGTTTTTCCTCACCTCGTCACCGTCGATGGACATTCTCATATCAAGCAATCTCGAGCGGCTGATCTATCTGCTCGCGGGTCCCGCACAGACCTCGAGACTTATGAGCAAGCTCTCGTCCGAAGGCAGGTATACAGTCCCGGATGAACTCCTGGCAGCGGTAAGGGAGTCTTTCGACGGCGATTTCGCGACCGAGAACGAGACGGCCGAGACAGTCGCGCGGCTCTTCGACAGCGCCGGATATCTCTGCGACCCGCATACAGCGGTCGCAATGAAGTGCGCGCTCGCGCGCAGGCCTTCCGGACGCCCCTGTGTTGTCGTTTCCACGGCGAGTCCGTATAAATTCGCCTCTTCGGTATATACGGCTCTGAGAGGCCCCGGAGCGCCCTCAGGTTACGCCGCGCTCTCCGCGCTGTCGGATCTGACAAAAACGGAGATCCCGCTGCCGCTCAGAAATCTCGACAAAGCCGAAATCAGATTCCCGGACGTCTGCGAGCCATCCGAGATGGCCGACGCGTGTCTGCGGTTCGCCGCCGGAGGATAACAATGGCTCTCTTTGCCATTGCAGATCTTCATCTTCCGGGTCCGTACGGCGAGTCAAAATCCATGGAGGTTTTCGAACCTCGCTGGAAAAAATACCGGGAGAAGCTCGAGAAGAACTGGCGCGCGATCGTCTCGGATAATGATGCGGTCGTGATTCCGGGGGACGTCTCCTGGGCAATGAGAATGCCCGACGCGCTTGACGACCTCGCTTTCATCAACAGTCTTCCCGGCAGAAAATATCTCGGAAAAGGAAATCACGATTTCTGGTGGACGACGGTCTCGGCAATGAGACGCACCTTCCTTGAAAATGGTTTCGACACGCTCGAACTTCTTTACAACAATTCGTACGTGCTTCCCGAATGCGCGATTCTGGGCGCACGCGGATGGTATCCCGATCCGTCCAACCAGAAGACGTCCCAAGCGACCGACTGGCAAAAGATCTCCGACAGAGAGGTACAGCGGCTACGCATATCTCTCTCAACTCTCCCGCCGGGAACCGATCCCGGAAATACGATACTTTTTATTCACTTTCCTCCCGTATGGGCGGGTTTCGTCTGCCGCGGCCTTGTCGACGAGATTAAAAACGCGGGCATTCGCCGCTGCTGCTTCGGACACATCCACGGCTTTTACGGAGCCGAAGCGGATTTCGAGTTTGAGGGAATCAGGTTTGAAATGATCTCGGCCGACCGGCTCAATTTCGTTCCCAAGCTGATTCTTCCCTCTTCCAACCGATAACAAATTTGACGTAATATTCAACAACTGAAAGGACAACCCAGAAAATGACAGTCAGAAAATGCGAGATCAATGAAAAGAGTCTTGCCTCTGTCGAATTCTCTTTCGACAGCGCCTCCATCGAAGAAAAAAAGAAAGAGGCATACAAAAAGAACGCCGCTAAGTACAACATCCCCGGCTTCAGACGCGGTAAAGCTCCGCGCGCGCTCATCGAAAAGATGTTCGGCAAAGGAGTTTTCCTTGAGGACGCGATAAACGCCCTGCTCGGGGAATGCTATGAAGAAATAGTCAAAGCACCGGGAAAAGAAGCCGTATCCGCCCCGTCGTTCGACATCGTTTCCGAGGATGAGGCCGAGACGGTCCTCAAAGCCGAGTTCTACGTAAAGCCCGAATTTGAGCTTGAGGGATATCTCGGACTTGAGGTCGAGGCGGTCAAGACTCCGGTCAGCGACAGCGAGATCGACGCCGAAATCGAATCCGCGAGAAAGCGCAACGCGCGCGAACTCGAGGTTTCCGACAGACCGGCAGCCAACGGCGACACGGCAATCATCGACTACGAGGGCTTCTGCGACGGAGTCGCGTTCGAGGGCGGCAAGGGAACCGATCACCATCTTGAGCTCGGAAGCGGTTCCTTCATTCCCGGTTTCGAGGATCAGATTGTCGGTCACTCCGCAGGAGACGAATTCGACGTCAACGTCACCTTCCCCGAAGAATATCACGCCAAGGAACTCGCCGGAAAACCCGCCGTCTTCAAGGTGGTACTGAAAAAGATTACCGTTGAAGAACTCCCCGCCCTCGACGACGATTTCGCGGTCGAGGTATCGGAATTCAACACCTTTGACGAATACCGTGCCGACGTAGCCGCAAAGATCGCAAAGAGGCACGAGGATACCGCGGACCGCGAGCTTGAGGACAAACTCGAGGACAAACTTGCCGAACTCGTAACCGTCGAACTGCCCGCCCCGATGATCGACAGCGAGGTCGAGTCGATGGTCAGAGACGTTGAGTCCAGAATCAGAATGAACGGACTCGATTTCAAGACCTATCTCGGATATTTCCAGATGACTCTCGATCAATACAAGGCGAACACCCGTCCCGCAGCCGAAAAGCGCGTGAGAACGAGACTGGCTCTCCTGAAGATCGCCGAACTCGAAAAGATCGAAATCAGCGAGGAAGAAATCGAATCCGAATACTCCTCGATCGCCGCCGCCTACAGCGTGGAAATCGATTACGTAAAGCAGAGCATCGACGCCTCGGATATAACCGAAACGCTCAAAATCCGCAAAGCGACGGCCCTTGTAAAAGAATCCGCCAAAGTCACGTGGCTTGACAAATATCCCGAGCCGGAAACCGACGGAGAGGACGTCTCCGGGGGCGAAGGCACCGGAGAAGACGCCTGACGCGATCGGCGGCAAACAATAATCAACCGGAGAAATAAAATGAACAGACAGGATGATCCGAGAGCCGCTCTCGTGCCGTACGTTATCGAGCAGACCGGACGCGGCGAGCGTTCTTACGACATTTTCTCACGGCTTCTCAACGACAGAGTCATCTTCCTTTCCGACGAGGTCAACGACGTCACAGCGTCGCTTGTAATCGCCCAGATGCTTTATCTTGAATCCCTGAACCCCGACGACGATATTTCTTTCTACATCAACAGCCCGGGCGGTTCCGTGACCGCCGGAATGGCGATCTACGATACCATGCAGTTCGTCAAGTGCGACGTCTCGACTATTTGCATAGGCATGGCCGCGAGCATGGGCGCGTTTCTTCTCGCCGCCGGAGCAAAGGGCAAGCGTATCGCGCTTCCGCACAGCGAGATAATGATTCATCAGCCGCTCGGAGGAGCTCAGGGACAGTGTTCCGACGTACTCATTCACGCCGAACTGCTGAAGCGCACGAAAAGCATGCTGAATTCGATACTTGCCGAAAAGACCGGACAGCCGCTCGAGGTCATTGAAAGAGACACCGACAGGGATAATTTCATGACCGCGGAGCAGGCGCTCGCCTACGGACTTATCGACAAAATCATAGAACGCCACTGAAAGGACTGACCCCGAAAGATGTCGGCAAAAGACAACGGTAGCGGATACCGTTCCAAGCCCTGCTGCTCCTTCTGCGGACGCCAGGCCTCAGAAGTTAAATTTCTAATCCCTTCCGGAGAGGGCGCGTTTATCTGCGACGAATGCGTCGAACTCTGCTCTGAGATGATCAAAGAGCAGACTATGTATACCGGAAGCGGCGAGATTCCCCCTCTTTCCGAACTTCCCCGCCCCGTCGAGATCAAAAGCGAACTCGATAAATACGTTATCGGCCAGGACAAGGCAAAGATCGCGCTCTCGGTCGCGGTTTACAACCATTACAAACGCATAGGCGGCATGGGAGCTCCCGCCAAAGGATCCGGCAAGCGCGGCCGCAAAAAAAGCACCGATGACAACGACGTCGAGCTTACCAAAAGCAACGTTCTTCTTATCGGGCCCACCGGCGTCGGAAAGACCTATCTTGCCCAGACGCTCGCAAAAACGCTCAAAGTTCCCTTTGCGATAGCCGACGCGACCACGCTCACCGAAGCCGGATACGTAGGAGAGGACGTAGAGAATATTCTCCTTCGTCTCATTCAGGCGGCCGATTTCAACGTCCCGCTTGCCGAGCGCGGCATCATCTATATCGACGAGATCGACAAGATTTCCAGAAAGAGCGAAAACCGCTCGATAACCAGAGACGTGTCGGGCGAAGGCGTTCAGCAGGCGCTTCTCAAGATACTCGAGGGAACGGTGTCCAACGTGCCACCCAACGGCGGCCGCAAGCATCCGAATCAGGAGTTTATCAGCATCGACACCTCGAACATCCTGTTTATCTGCGGCGGGGCGTTCGACGGACTCTCCGAAATAATCGAAAAAAGGCGCGGCACGCAGCTTATCGGATTCAACAGCGAGATTATAAGCAAAAAGGAGCACGCCGCCGACTTTTCCGACGTAACTCCCCACGATATCGTTAAATACGGACTGATCCCCGAACTCGTTGGCCGTATTCCCGTAATCGTGCCGCTCGATCCGCTGGATCAGGAATCGCTCAAAAGGATAATCGTCGAGCCGAAAAACTCGCTTGTGCGTCAGTACAAAAAACTCTTCTCGCTTGACGGGATCGATATCGAATTCGACGATTCCGCGATTGCCGCGGTCGCGGCTAAAGCGATTGCTCTGAGCAGCGGAGCGAGAGGACTGCGCTCGGTGTTTGAGAACGCAATGATGAAGCTTATGTTCGAACTTCCCGGAAGAAAGGACGTTTCGGGCGTAAGGATCACCGGGGCGTTTATCAACGGGGAGGCAGAGCCGGAACTGATCTTCAGGCAGGCCCCGTCCGGAAACGATAATTAAGGCAATACTGAATCAAATGCCACAAAAGACAAAAACCGTTTTTATCTGTTCAAACTGCGAGCAGGAAAGCCCGAAATGGATGGGACGATGCCCGCAGTGCGGCGCGTGGAATTCCTTCGTCGAAGACGTAAGACTTCCCGAACCTCCTGCCGTTTCCGAATCAAAGGATAAACGGCGCTTCGTGGGTTCCCGCGGCTCCGCCGTCCCGCTCGACGAAATCGAAGGCGACGAGTGTATAAGGTCCAAAACAGGTCTCTCCGAACTTGACCGGGTTCTCGGCGGCGGACTTGTCAGGGGCTCCGTCGTCCTGCTTACCGGCGAACCGGGTATCGGAAAATCGACTCTTCTGCTTCAGATCAGCGGAATTCTTTCGCGTACGAGGCGCGTCCTTTACGTTTCCGGCGAGGAATCCGCGGGGCAGATTCGTCTGCGCGCCGGGCGTCTCGGAGTCGGAGGAAAGGATCTCTTCATTCTAACCGAATCCAATACCGAGGTAATCCAGAAAGAATGCGATTCGATCAAGCCCGAAGTGCTGATCGTCGATTCGGTACAGACCACCTATTCCCCGCTCTCCTCCTCGTCTCCCGGAAGCGTCGCCCAGGTCAGGGAAAGCGCGCTTTCGTTCATCGCCATGGCGAAGAATCTCGGGACGTCGGTTATTCTTGTCGGTCACGTCAACAAAGAGGGATCGATAGCCGGTCCGAAACTGCTCGAACACATGGTTGACGCCGTGCTTTGCTTCGAAGGCGAACACGGACAGGCATACAGAATCATTCGCGCAAACAAGAACCGGTACGGCTCGACGGACGAGATCGGTGTGTTTGAGATGACCGACCGGGGACTGCGGGAGGTGCCGAACCCTTCCGAGGCGCTCCTCGACGGAAGGCCGAAAAACGTCTCCGGAAACTGCGCGGTTTGCGCTCTCGAAGGCACGAGGGCTATTATTGCCGAGATACAGGCGCTGACAAGCGATTCCGCTTTTCCCACTCCCCGCCGGACGGTCAACGGAGTCGATTATAGCCGCGTATGCCTGATAACCGCCGTCCTTGAAAAGCGGCTCGGCCTAAAACTCGGAGACAAGGATCTCAACGTCAACGGGGTTGGAGGACTGAGAATAAACGAGCCGGCGGCCGATCTCGCAATCGCTCTCGCGATTGTCTCCTCGGTCAAAAACCGGCCGGTACCCGACAACGTAGTAGCGCTGGGCGAAATCGGACTCGCTGGCGAATGCCGCACGGTTTCCTCCGCGGAGTCGAGAGTCAGGGAATGCGAACGGCTCGGCTTCGGAAAAGTCATTCTTCCACGACGCAACGTGGAAAAACACCGGCCTGAGACCGGTCCCGGACTCGAACTGATTCCCGTCCGCAGCATTTTTGAGATGCTTAACGTTTTGGAATAATAATATCGACAGCCGGAGCGAAAACGCAAATCCGTTTTCGCCCCGGCAGCTTTTTTTCTTTTGACTAATTGTTCTGTTCCGGAATAACTCCCGCAAATCCCGATTTACCGTTTTCCTGTTTTCATTATCCGCGAAAAGTGCGAAAAAAACAATAGTGAAGTTCGCGTCAAAGGCGCAGGCGTAATTAAGTGTTCCGCTTATATCGCGCCGCAAGGCACGCTTCACGCGCGGCCGTGAAAAGTCGGGTTCTGCGCCGATTTAACGGTAGGACTGGAACCGGGCTTGCGCGTTCCCGAGTGCTTAATTTAATTAAGCTAACGCAAGCCATAGACTTTTACGCCGCGCTTCGAGCAGCCGTGAAAAGTCTGGTTCTGCGCCGATTGAACGGTAGGACTTGAACCAGGCATGCGCGTTCCGGAGTGCTTATATAAAATGCAGCGGGGCGCATGCCATAGACCTATCACAGCGACGCTCCGCGTTGCCGTGATAGGTCGGGTTCTGCGCCGATTGAACGGTAGGACTTGAACCGGGCTTGCGCGTTACCGAGAGCTTGTTGATAGTGCAACGGGGCGCAAGCCCTGGACTTATACGTCCGCGCAGTACGCGGACGTATAAGTCGGG
>JAGDAM010000082.1 GCA_017959485.1 Clostridia bacterium | reverse complement strand
GCAATATAAGAAATATTGCAAGTTTTCGACGTGGAAACCGGCGAAGAAAGATCCGTCGTAATGCGTGCGAAGGATCAAACAGTGATTCCCGAAAACAGGCACAAAAATAACTCGGCAATCTCCGCACGCGAATTGTGCGGTGTTGCCTTAAAACCGATATAAACCGATACAAAAGGAGTCATTCCGATGCGCAAGTCACTAAAGATATTCCTGAGTGCGCTGCTGGCCGGCGTCGCGGCGTTGCTTCTTCTTTCCTCCTGCAATAACGGAGGGGAGGTCGAATCGACCGCCTCCGAAGGAACGACCGCCGCTGCGCTGACCGATATCGATCTTTCCGAATACAGGATGATCCGTCCGAGCATCATCGCCTCCGATCCGCTTTCCGAAGTGGTGAGGATGCGCAAATCGCTCGGCGAGAAACTCGGCCAGTCCGTAGATATCTTTGACGACTGGGTAAAAAACAACGAGATTACCGAGGAGATACTGAACACGAAGGAGATTCTGGTCGGAAAGACCAACCGTCCGCAGTCGGCGCAGGCGCTTGCGGACGCGGGGAAGGACGGCGCTTTCTGCGTGATTGCGGTAATCGGCAGTAAGATAGTCGTCGAGGCATCCTCCGACGAGCTTCTCGGCCAGGCGATCGACGCCTTTCTTGACATGGTTACCGGGAAGACGCTCACGCTTCCCGAAAACTACCTCTGGTCGAGCGATCCGGTACCTATGCTGACGCTCGTCGACAACGGTGAGAGCGGTTATTACATCGTGTATCACGAGGGACTCGACACTTCAACCTCGTCGACCAACGAAAAGGATAAGGTGGACCTTGAGGTCCAGGCATGCAAGGATCTCCGGGACGGAGTGAAGTCCTCCACGGGCGCCGTCATGACCCTTTCGGACGACTGGGTAAAGCCGGGCGAGGATATTTCCTCCAAAAAAGAGATTCTGATCGGTTTCAACGTCTCGAGAGACGAAACGAAAGAGTTCCTCTCGACCCTGAAATACAATGAATACGGCTTTGCCGCCGTCGGCAACAAGATCGTCGTGGCGGGCTGGAACCTGACCACCACCGAAGCGGCGTTCAACGCGTTCTACGAATACGTTATCGCCGCCGCGAGATCGTCGAAGACGGTTTCCATGTCTTCGGGATTCAGATACGTCAAGAGCGTAGCGGGATACTATCTCGATTTCCCGCAGTATACCGACGGCGATTTCGGCGGGACCTACGACTGCAACGACAAGCAGATCGAGTTCTATTACGAAAAAACCTCTCAGGCGGCGTACGAGTCATACTGCACGCTGCTCGGGAACTCCGGCTTTACCCTTTACCAGAGCAACAGCATCGCGGGAAATCTTTCCGCCACCTACGTAGGGAAGGACGGAATGCTGCACGTGATCTTCGTCCCGAAGGACAAGACGGTCAGAATCATTTCGGCTCCCGCCGGATCCTACACGCTGCCCGAGTACACGACCGCGGAGTCGGTTCCTACATTCGTGAAAATCACCGAGCCGAAGATTACCCAGCTCTCCTTCAACTACAGCGCGGGCAACTTCGGAATGTGCTACATCATCACGCTTTCCGACGGATCCTTTATCGTTTTTGACGGAGGCGGATACAACGCGAGCTACGGCGACGACGCGCGGCTCTTCAACGCTTTGAAAGGGCTCAACAAGAGGACGGACGGCAAGATAGTTATCGCAGCCTGGATCGTAACGCACGAGCACTGGGACCACTTTATGAACTTCTGCACCATGGCGAACGCGCACACTTCGCAGATAGTTATCGAGAGGTGCTATTTCAACTTCCCGGCGGCCGCGGGCGTGACGAACTCCAACAATCCTAACTACTATTATTCCAGGAACTTCCCGGCAATGTCGACCGCCTACGGAGGACTCGTCACCGTCAAGCTGCACACCGGAATGAAATTCTGGATCCGCGACGCCGAATTCGAGGTCCTGTCGACTCAGGAGGACATCTATCCCGGACGCTGCAACTACTTTAACGAAACTACCACCGTGACGAGAATGAAGCTCGGCGGCAACACGGTAATGTGGCTCGGAGACGCCAAGAACTACGCCTCCAAGGTGCTTATCAACAGATACGGCAACTATATCGAGTCTGATATCGTTCAGGTCGCCCACCACGGCTATGACGGAATCCAGCAGGGCGCCTACGTCCTTATGAATCCGAAGACGCTGCTCTGGCCGACAAGCTCCGAGAATTTCGAGTCGCAGATCACCGGCAAGACCTACTCCGTGGACAAGTATCTCTACGACAAGGTCGGAAGAAACAACATCATAGTCGCGGACAAGGTCAAGACGATAACGCTTCCTTTCACCAACGGAGACCCGGTCGTCGTCGAATCCTACTGACGACGCGCCCGAAAAAATATCATAAACGGCAGGGGATGTAAAAAAACTCGTGATCCGAGTTTTTTGCATCCCCCGTCGACTTTTTCTCGGCGCGAGACCGCGCCGTTTTTGCTCATTTATGCCAGATTATCTTATGTTTTTCGGCAAAAACCGAAAAAGATCGCGCAAAATCGGCGGAATCCCGCCCACCGATTTTGCGAGGCTGTAAAAAAAGTCGAACTTTTTTTACAGCCTCCGTGGTTTATGACGGTATAAATAACGGTTGCCCTCGGGCACCTGACCGGCGTCCCTTGCTGCTCCGTCAGACGCGGGCGTCGCGCGGGCGGAAGAACTGGTAGAAAGTGCAGGGGATGGTTCCGTTGTAAAGCTTGCGCTTTTTGTCCGCGGTTCTGCCGAACAGACGCTCGAAATACTCGCAGCTCGTGAGCACGTAGATCTGCCATCCGTCGAAAGGCGCGAAGGCGGTCCGGAGATCCCTGTAAAGACGTTCCGCGTCGCGCAGAGACATCATCCGCTCTCCGTAGGGAGGATTGCAGATAAAGGTGCCGCGCACTCCTTCGGGACGCTCGATTTTTCGCACGTCCGAACGGTAGAAGGTGATATACTTTCCGACTCCCGCGCGGTCTGCGTTGGCCCTCGCGGTCGAGATGCAGGCGGGGTCTATGTCGGTGCCTACCGCGCGGAATGAAGTCTCCCGTCTTTTGTCCTCCGCCTCCAGGCGCGCGTCTTCCCAGGATTCCTTCGGGCAGAAGATCTGGCTCTCGCCCGCGAAAGCGCGGCCGGCGCCCGGCGCGATGCCGGCGGCTATCATCGCCGCCTCGATCGCGATCGTACCCGATCCGCAGAACGGATCCCAGAGCAGGACGTCCTCGCGCAGTCCCGCGCGCGCAGTCAGGCAGAGCGCGGCGGCAAGCGTTTCGCGGAGCGGAGCCGCGTTTGCAGCCGGACGGTAACCCCGCTTGTGGAGGGCGACGCCAGACGTGTCTATCATCAGAGCGCACCGGTCTTTGAATATGAAGAATTCGACGGGATATTTCGCCCCCTCTTCGGGAAGGACGGACAGTCCGTACGCCTCGCCGAGTCTTACCGCGATCGCTTTTTTTACGATTTTCTGGCAGTCAGGTATTGACGTTAAGGCGCTTCTGACCGAATGACCCGAAACCGGAAAAACCCCGTCCCGCGGAATGAATCTTTCCCAGGGAATCGCCCGGGTTCCCTCGAAGAGGGCGTCGAAGCTTCCGGCCTCGAACTCCTCCCCGGCGAGCAGGCAGACTCTTTCCGCCGTGCGCAGAAAGATATTTGCGCGGGCGATATCGGCGGCGCCGCCCCTGAATCTTACCCTTCCGTCCATCGTATACACCCTCTCGCACCCGAGCGCGTCTATCTCTTCTCCGAGGTGCTTCTCGAGCCCGAAAAGGCAGGTCGCAATCATGTCCGTCTTTTCCATATTCACTCCTCAAACCGCCGCGGCGCAGGCGGGTTGTCAACAGTTATACTCACTGTATTAATTATACGCTAAAAGAGCCGGCAAATCAAGCATAAAAATATTGATTTGCGGCGGGAAAAATGATATACTATAAACTAATGAGTATTAACGGGGGATTGTGTTTGTCATGAAGTTCCGGAAGTCGGCCGCGTTGATTCTGCTGGCCTTGGCGGTCTGTCTGCCCGCGCTGATGTTCGGCGGGTGCAAAGACGTCGATCCGGGGGCGGATACCGGTACCCTGATCACGGAGGAAACGACCTCCGTCGAAGTGCCGCGGCTCAGTATCGACCCGGATTATCTGCTGGTCCGCCCGGAAAAGGTCGGGGACGCGCTTTTGTCCAAAGTCGCCGGACTCAGGGGCAGGATCGAGGAAAAGACCGGCATGCGTCTGACGGTGAAGGACGACTGGCTCAAGCCGGGCGACGAGCCGCCCGCGAAAGAGATTCTTATAGGCGCCACAAACCGTCCGGAATCCGCGGAGATACTCGAGGGCGTTCCGCTCAACGGCTACGCGATCGGAGTGATAGGCGAAAAAATCGTCATAAACTCGCGAAGCGAGGATGCCGTAATCGAGGCGGTCGAAAGATTTATGACCGAACTGTCGGATGACGGTTCGATAGCCGCGGAGACTATCCTCGGGAGCGTTCCGAAGCCGCTGTCCTCGCTCACGATCAACGGACGGGATATTTCGCGGTTTGAGATCGTATACGCGCAAAACGCGATGAAAGACGCCGCCGACGGGATTTGCGCATATCTTGAAAAGCAGCTCGGCGCCTCTATACCCGCAGTCGCCGCGAAAAACGCCACCGACGCGCCGAAATTCATTCTCGGAGTCTGCGGCCTCGGCGAGCCGGATATCTCGGATTACGGTCAGGAGGGCTACTGCGTTTCCGCGACCGACGCGGGAGTCTGCTTCACCGGCAAGACGTCATATTCGGTACTTTTCGCGTTTTTAGAGTTCGCGGACAGATATTTCGTGGGGACGGGGGACGTCGTCTGCAATATTCCCGCGGGAGAGAAACTTATAGACGCGCCGCTTCGGTCGAGAGAAGAGTATATCGCCGACCCCGGGCTTTTCCCGGTGAAATGGGCCGGTATCTGGCAGCCGTCGGAAGAACTGCTCGACTACGGCGCCAAGGTTGACTGTCTGTGCGCGAAAAACAAGGATCATATCTTTACCGTGTCCCACCGCGGTGATTTTCTCCGCTACCCCGAAAATTCGCTCGAGTCGGTGATTTCGGTATGGAGAATGGGCGGAGACTGCGCGGAGATCGATATTCACTTCACGGCGGACGGCGTCGCGGTGCTGGTGCACGACGACACTCTGACCAGGATGACCGACTGCGCCTCCTATCTCGGAAAGGAAGGCTATCCCTCGGGCGCCGCCGTGTCCGAGTGGACGCTCGCACAGATCCGCACGCTCCGGCTGAAAGCGGGGCAGGGCGGTTCCTCAGCCGCGCTGACGTCCTACGTCATTCCCACTCTCGAAGAAGTCCTGACCGCCGTCAAAGGACGTCTGTTCGTTATTCTCGACAAACAGGCGCTCTGGCGCTACTGCGATTTAGAAGGCATACAGACGCAGAGCAGCGCGAATATCATTTTCCCGATCATGCAGTCGACGGGAAACTTCGAGTCGGTCCTCATTTCATACGGTACCGTCGACTCGAGCGCAGCGGGCACATTCTCCGCTTCGGACGCTCTGTCGGTTCAGAAATATATATACGAGCGCACCGGGGAAAAGACCTATTTCTTCCTGCGCGGGTGGACCGGCAGAGGCACCGCCGATCCGTACGCGACCCAGCTTGAAAAGAGCTCGCTGACAAACTCGGCGATTCTCGTCAACGGTGCGTTCGATCCTACAAAATCCTCAACCGTCAATACAGTCAAGTCGCTGATCGGCAAGCACCCGGAGAGCATGTTCGGCGCCTGGACGATCGATTCCGACGGGTACGATACGGCGGTTACCTGGGAAAAGATGTACGGTATCGGATTGAGGTCGATCATGACCAACGACATTCTCGCGCTGGTGAAATACGCAGCCGCAAAGATCGGAGGATAACCGTGAACGATTTTGAACTTCCCGCGATTTTCGCGTCGTATCCGGCGGTTTACGCCGTGCGCGACAGATACGTCATCACAGTGCCGGTCTCCGCGGAATCGGTAATGCGCGTTGACGTCGGCGCCAAAAGCTACTATGACGACTCGAACGGTATTCTGAGGTCGTCGAGCCGTACTCATATAATCGAACTGCCCGCTTCCGAACTCGACCGGGAGGGGAAGTATACCGTCGTGTGGCGAAAGGTCAACGAACGCAAACCCTATTTTTCGGATCTCGGTGAAGAGGAAAGCGTCTCTTTCGATTTTCGCCCGATCCCTCCGGACAAGGAGACGGTTAACCTCTTCAATCTCGCCGACGCGCACAACCGCGTGAGCGGCCCGGTCGCCGCGGGGGGCTGGTTCGGAGATGATCTTGACCTGCTCGTTCTCAACGGCGACATCCCGAATCATTCGGGCGACGTCGCCAATTTCGCCTCGATACACAGGATCGCAGGCGGGATAACTCACGGCGCGCTGCCGGTAGTTTTCTCACGCGGCAACCACGACACCCGCGGTATTTTCGCCGAGAAGCTCGCCGAGCACACTCCCACCGACTGCGGCAGGTCATACTACACGGTCAGGGTGGGACCAGTCTGGGCGGCCGTGCTCGACTGCGCTGAGGACAAGCCCGACGGTAACGCCGAATACGGACATACCGTCTGCTGCCACGATTTCCGCCTTCGCGAGACCGAATTTCTGCGCCGCGTCGCCGATTCGCCCGATACCGAATACGCCGCACCCGGAGTCAGGTTCCGCCTCGTGATAGTTCACAATCCCTTCAACGAAACCCTGAACCCGCCGTTCGATATCGAACAGGAACTCTATGCCGAATGGTGCGCGACGCTCAGGGAAAAAGTGAAACCCGATCTCATGCTCTGCGGTCATATACACAAATGCTACGTTACCTATCCCGGGACCGGCAGGGACGCCAAGGGAGCCCCGTGTCCGGTGGTTGTTTCATCAAGGATCTCGAAAGAAGACAAGGAGTTTTTCGAGGGCGGCGCCGTATCTCTTTCGGACGGCGAAGCGGTTGTCAGATTCGTCGACAATCGGCGCAACGTTTCGGGAGAAGAAAGAATTTTGCTTGCCAAACGCGGCAAATAATGATATAATAATTATAATTTATTGATTTACTGAGGGAAACCATGTCCGCAAACGACACCTTGTCAATAATCACAAGCGCGGAAGCCCGTGCCGCCGGAATCAGACGCGGCGCGGAGGAAGCCGCCCGGAGTCTTGTGTCGGAAGCCGGCGCAGACAGCGAGAAGAGAATATCCGAAGCTTCCGCGCGTCTTCTGGCTTCCAAGCGCGACGCGCTCGGAAAAATTGAGGAAGAGGCGGAGAGCAGGATCAGGGAAGAGTGCCTTGACGCCGATTTTGAGGGTCAGAAACTCACGAACCGCGCGACCAAGCACATGAGCGCCGCCGTACGGTACATCTGCCGGGAGATAATCGCAAAATGTCAATAAAGAAAATGACGAGAGTCGAGATCTGGGCTTACGCCGACGACGCGGCCCGGCTCTCGGCGAAGCTTGTCCGCCAGCGCTGTCTCGACGTCGACGCCGTCCCCATTACCGACGGTATCACGACAAGGTTTGACAGCTCCGCCGACGCCCGCGCCGCCGAGAGGCAGTGCGAGAGAATCGCATCCGCTCTCGAAATTCTCGCTCCGATGATGACCGGGAAGAAGAAGCGGCTGACCGCGGCGGATCTGAGGGAATTCTCCGAAAGCGGGCAAAAGGAAGAGGCAGACCGTATAACCGACGCGGTTCTTTCCGATGCCGAGGGGATACGGGAGGACGAAAAAGAGATTGCCGATCTGCGTGCGAGCATCGCCTCGCTCACTCCGTGGCTGGATCTCGAGATACCTCTCAACCGCACCGGGACCGCCTCCACCTCCTTTATCACCGGGAGCTTACCGGCGAGAATCACCGAATCGATGATAGAGAAGGAGTGCGAGGGGCTCGACTTTGCGGCAAGGAAGATCAGTTCCGGTCCCGCGGCTTCATTTTACCTCTTCATACCGGTTCTGGCCGACGAGGACAAGCTGATCCGCTCGCTCACGCGGCTCGGATTCAACCGGATTGATCTTTCGGGAGTGCCCGGGAGGGCTTCGGAAGGGTACGCCGCGGCGACCGAGAGGATTTCCGAACTTGAAAACTCGATCGCAGAGCGTTCGGCGCTGATGGCGGGGTACGCCGCGTCCGCGGATCTGTTAAAGATGTCGTGGGACGTTGAAATGACGAAATACCGCGAGGCCGAACTGCGAATGAAGATGGCTGCCACCGGCAACTGCGTCATGATTGCCGGCTGGGTGCCGGAAGACCGCCGCGACTCGGTCGAAAAACTTCTTGCCTCGTCCGAAGTCGCCTACGAATTCCGCGAACCCGAGGACGGAGAGAGGGTACCCGTTGCTCTCGAGAACAATTTCTTCGCGCGCAACTTCGAGTGGGTAATATCGATGTATTCGCTTCCCGCGTACGGGACTTATGATCCGACCTTCGTAATGGCGGTCTGGTACTGCGTCCTGTTCGCGATGATGTTCGCGGACGTCGGTTACGGTCTGCTTCTCATAGTCGGAGGATTTCTCTTACCGAAGATACTTCATCTCAAAAAGAGCACCGCCCGGGCCTTCAACATGTTTGCCTGGTGCGGCGTCGCGAGCGTTGTCGCCGGAGTGCTTTTCGGCGGATATTTCGGAGATCTTCCGAAAGCGCTCGGACTCGTTTCCGCCGACAGTCTGGCTCTCGCCGTCGATCCGGTAAAAGATCCGATGATCTTCATGATAGTCGGTTTCGCGGTTGGATTCCTCCATCTCGTTACCGGGCAGATCGTCAGCTTCGCCATCAAGTGGAAAAAGAGCAAGACGGACGCCGTGTTCGACCACGTTTTCTACTGGCTGATTTATCTCGGAATCATACTGATCATAGTCGCTCCCGCTCCCTACGGCTATTTCGTCGCCGGAGCCGGCGCGCTCGGAGTCATCCTGACGGCGGGACGGCATGAGAAGAACGTCTTTATGAGGCTCCCGAAAGGCTTTCTCGGCCTGTACGGGCTCGTGAATTTCGGTTCCGACGTGATATCCTACTCGCGTATCCTCGCGATCGCGCTGTCCGGAGCAGTCCTCGGGTCGGTATTCAACATACTGGCCACGATGAGTCCGGCGCCGGCGTTCAGGATCGTCGGGATGCCGCTGATACTCATCATCGGTCATATTCTCAACCTCGCTCTCTCGGCGCTGTCGGCATTCGTTCACACGAGCCGGCTGCAGTACGTCGAGTTCTTCGGAAAGTTTTACGTCGACGGAGGAAGACCCTACGACCCATTCGTCCCGTCCGGAAAATTCATCGAAGACTGACGTTTCACTTTGAAATAATAAATTAATATACGAATCAGGAGAAAAACCATGGACACCATGACACTCTGGGATCTTCTCGAAAAGATTTTCCTCAACGGCAAGGTACTTGCGGTTCTCGCAGCCGCCATCGCTGCAATCATTCCCGGAATCGGTTCGGCTAAAGCCGTCGGATCGGTCGGCGAGTCGCTGGACGGACTTCTTTCCGAAGATCCCGACAAGTTCGGAAAGGGATTCCTGCTCCAGGCGCTTCCCGCCACCCAGGGCATTTACGGACTTATCATCGCGTTTATGATCTATCTGCAGATCTCGAACGTCACCGAGGCGACCTTTGCTCAGGGCTTTTATCTCATAGGAGCGGCTCTTCCCATCGCAATCTGCGGATACTATTCCGCCGTCAGGCAGGGCCGTGTCGCCTGCGCCGGTATCGCAACCGTCGCGAAACGCCCGGAGGCGTCGGGCAAGTGCGTCATCGCCACCGCGATGGTTGAGCTTTACGCTCTTCTTGCCCTGCTTATCTCCTTCCTTCTCGTAGTTCTCAATCCCTTCTGACCTTATCGGGCCATGACCGGACTTGATAAAGTTGTGGCGAGAATTCTGTCCGAAGCCGAGAACGACGCCGGCAGAATGATTAGGGAGGCCGAGGAGAGATCGCGCGAGATCTCGGAAGCCGCCGACGAAAAGATCGCCCTGATGCGCCGTGCCTCGGAAGAGGAAATTCTCGCCGAAAGCGAAAGCATCTTTTCGCGCGCCGAATCGAGCGCCGGGATGCAGAAAAGGAACATCATCCTAAGGGCAAAGGGAGCCGCGCTCGACCGCGCCTTTGCCGAGGCGGAGGAGGCGCTGAACTCTCTGCCGGGTGACGAGTACGTCGGGCTTTTGTCCTCGCTCGCGAAGAGAGTTATCACGGGCACGGGAGCCGTCGCGTGTTCGGTTAAGCTGAACGCCGCCGACCGGTCCCGCGCCGGGGAGGCCCTCATGGCGAGACTGAGCTCGGATTTCCCGGGTATCCGCTTTACCCTCTCGGATGACGCCGCCCGGATTTCCGGCGGCATGCTGCTGGATCTCGGCGACGTGGACGCCGACTGCTCGACGGCGGCTCTTGTTTCGGAATTCCGCGCCGATCTCGAAGCAAACGTCTGCGAGCTTCTGTTCGAGATCGCTCCCAAGGTGGGACAATGAAGCTTTTCAAAAAGGGTTGTTTCAGGGAAGAGGATTATATGTATTCCTCCGCAAAGCTTGCCGCGATGTCTCTCTCGCTGATCGGCGACGATACTCTCGCGGCGTTCTGCTCCTGCTCCGGCGCTCCGGAAATGTTTGCGCGGCTCGGCGAGTCCGGAATCACACCGGAGTATAACGACGGCAGGCCCGATATTGAAAAAACGCTCACGGGCTATCTTGCCGGGAAGTATTCGCTTCTTTCGGAATTCATTCCCGACAGAGAACCGGCCCTGATTATGCTCGCGAGATACGACTGTCACAATCTGAAGGCGGCTGTCAAATGCGGAGTTCTGGGGATCGATCCCTCCCCGTTTTTCATCGGGTGCGGGAGCGTACCCGCCGCGGAAATAGCTGCCATGGCCGAGTCGGGCGATTTTTCACTGCTCGACGAACCGATGGCCGAGGCGGCGAAAGCCGCGCGCGAAGCTGCGATGTCGCTCGCTCCGGCGAGATACGCCGACGCCCTGCTTGACGCCGCCTGCTTTGAGTGTATGAAGCGGGCAGCCGACCGGCTGGGATGCGAACCCGTCTCGTTCCTCCTCTCGCTGAAGGCGGATCTGACCAATTTCGTGACTGCGCTCCGCATCATGAAATTCGGGAATCCCGAGACCGCCGCGGAACTCAGAACCGATTCCTTCGTCGCCGGAGGAAAGATCGCTCCGTCGGCTTTTGCTTCGGCTTCCGACAGGGAGTCGGCGCTGAATCTGATTGCGGCCGTTCTCGGCGAAGACGAAAACGAAAAGCTCGCATCGGCGGTCGCTTCCGCCGACATCGACGGTATCGGAACGGCCTGCGACAGGATCTTTCTGCGCCGGGCGGCCTCGGTCTGCGCGATGCGCCTGACCGGGATCTATCCCGTCATCGATTACGTAATCAAGCTTGAGTACAGCGTAAAAAATCTCAGGATAATCTATTACGGCCTTGAGTCGGGACGCGACGGGGCCTCGATCGGAGAGGAGCTGAGGACGATTGTATAAGGTAGCCGTACTCGGAAAAAGAGCCGACGTGCTCGGCTTTATGGCACTCGGATTCAGGGTCGAAGCGGTGAACGACGCCGCCGACGCCGCCCAAAGTCTGCGCCGGCTGGCAGCCGCCAGGGAATACGCGGTGATCTTCGTCTGCGAGGACGTCGCGGTGCTACTGAAGGATGAGATCTCAAAATACTCGGACGACGTCATACCGGCGATTATTCCTATTCCCACGGCGACAGCCGACAGCGGATACGGAATGAACGCGGTCACCGAATCGGTCATAAAGGCCGTAGGGGCAGACGTGCTGTGACGCCCGGCGCCGGGAGAGGAATTGATAATGAGCACAACAGGAAAGATATATAAAGTCTCGGGTCCGCTCGTAATTGCCGAAGGAATGCGGACCGCGTCGATGTTCGACGTCGTTCGCGTCGGAGAAAAAAAGCTGATAGGCGAGATCATCGAAATGCACGGCGATCGCGCCTCGATTCAGGTCTACGAGGAAACCGCCGGCATCGGCAGGGGAGACGAGGTGGTGTCCACCGACGAACCGCTGACCGTTGAACTCGGGCCGGGACTCGTCAAAAACATCTACGACGGCATCCAGCGCCCGCTTGAAACCCTTCGCGCCATGGTCGGAACCAACCTTACGCGCGGAGTCGTCGCGCCGGCGCTCGACCGCGAAAAATACTGGGATTTCACCGCGACCGCAATGACTGGCGACACCGTCTCGGCCGGCGATATCATCGGTACCGTCGCCGAGACCGACGTAATTCTTCACAAGGTAATGCTGCCCCCGCGCTCCCGCGGCGGCAGAATCGTATCGATCAGATCGGGCTCGTTCAGAGTCACCGATACCGTATGCGAGATAGAGCGCGCCGACGGAACGACCGAGAAGCTGACTCTTATGCAGAAATGGCCGGTGCGCGTAGCTCGTCCGTATAAGGAAAAACTGCCTCCGCTCGAGCCGATGATCACCGGCCAGCGGAACGTGGACTCGCTTTTCCCGATCGCCAGAGGCGGTACCGCCTGCGTTCCCGGTCCTTTCGGATCGGGCAAGACGGTCGTTCAGCATCAGCTCGCCAAATGGTCTGACGTCGATCTCGTCGTCTACATCGGCTGCGGAGAGCGCGGAAACGAGATGACCGACGTTCTGCGCGAGTTCCCCGAACTCGTCGACCCGCGCACCGGCAAGTCGCTCATGGAACGCACCGTGCTGATCGCCAACACCTCCGATATGCCGGTCGCCGCCCGCGAGGCGTCGATATATACCGGCATTACAATCGCCGAATACTACAGAGACATGGGTTACTCGGTGGCCGTCATCGCCGACTCGACCTCCCGCTGGGCGGAAGCGCTGCGCGAGATGTCGGGGCGTCTTGAAGAGATGCCCGGCGAAGAGGGCTATCCCGCCTACCTGACCTCGCGTCTGGCTCAGTTCTACGAGCGCGCCGGAAAGGTAATCTGCATAGGATCCGACGGCAGAGAGGGAGCTCTTTCGGCAATCGGAGCCGTATCGCCTCCCGGAGGCGACATCTCCGAGCCGGTCTCGCAGGCGACTCTCCGTATCGTCAAGGTCTTCTGGGGCCTCGATTCGGCTCTCGCCTACCGCCGTCACTTCCCGGCGATCAACTGGCTCAACTCCTATTCGCTTTACCGCGACCGGCTGGCTACCTGGTTCTCCGAAAATATCGCCGCCGACTGGATGGAACTGACGCAGAGATGTCTTAAAACGCTTCAGCACGAAGCGAGTTTGAACGAGATCGTTCAGCTCGTCGGAATGGACGCCCTGTCACCCTCCGACCGGCTGACACTCGAGGTTTCGCGTTCGCTCCGCGAGGATTTCCTTCAGCAGGACGCCCTCGGCGACAACGACTCGTACACTCCGCTCGACAAGCAGCACGATCTGCTCGCGCTCATATTCAGATTCGAGGACAGAGCCGTTTACGCTCTTTCGAAGGGAGCCGACATCAACGCGATCGCCGAGATGCCCGTCAGGGAGCGCATCGGCCGCGCGAAGGCGGTCCCCTACGAGGGTTACAAAAAAGAATACGCGGATATCGCCGACGAACTCGAACGCGAGCTCGAAGACGTAATACCCGATTGAGGAGGCCGGACCATGATTAGAGAATACAAGACTATCGAAGAAGTCGCCGGCCCTCTCATGCTCGTGAGGCAGGTCGAGAACGTTAAATACGACGAACTCGGCGAAATAGTCCTGTCCGACGGCTCGGTCAGACGCTGCCGCGTGCTTGAAGTAAACGGCAACGACGTGCTGGTGCAGCTTTTCGAATCGGCCGCCGGAATTAATCTTTCCGACAGCAAGGTAAGATTCACCGGCCACGGAGTTGAGCTCTCGGTATCGCCGGATATGCTCGGAAGAGTATTCAACGGTATGGGCGAGGCCATCGACGGCGGCGCGAGAATCATCCCCGAAAAGCGGATGGATATAAACGGCACGCCGATCAATCCCGCCGCGCGCATCTATCCGTCCGAGTTTATTCAGACCGGAGTTTCCACGATAGACGGACTCAACACGCTGGTTCGCGGTCAGAAGCTCCCGATCTTTTCGGGATCGGGTCTTCCGCACGCCAACCTCGCGGCGCAGATCGCGCGTCAGGCGAAGGTGCTCGGCGGCGAGTCCAATTTCGCCGTTGTCTTCGCCGCGGTCGGAATCACTTTCGAGGAGGCCGACTTCTTCATCAGCGATTTCAAGAAAACCGGTGCGATCGGGAGGACGGTGCTCTTCATCAACCTCGCGTCCGACCCGGCTATAGAGCGTATTACCACCCCGCGCATGGCGCTTACCGCCGCCGAGTATCTCGCTTTCGATCTCGGCATGCACGTTCTCGTCATAATCACCGACATCACCAACTACGCCGAGGCGCTGCGCGAGGTGTCGGCGGCGAGAAGGGAAGTCCCCGGACGCCGCGGATATCCCGGATATATGTACACCGACCTCGCCTCTCTTTACGAGCGTGCGGGCCGCAAACAGGGAAGCGACGGGTCCATCACGATGATCCCCATCCTGACCATGCCTGAGGACGACAAGACGCATCCTATCCCCGACCTCACCGGCTACATCACGGAGGGGCAGATCATCCTGAGCCGCAGCCTTCACCGTCAGGGCATCTACCCGCCGGTGGACGTCATGCCGTCCCTGTCCCGTCTGAAGGATAAGGGTATCGGTAAGGAGAAGACCCGCGAGGACCACGCCGACCTGATGAACCAGCTTTTCGCGGCCTATGCCCGCGGCAAGGAAGCGAAGGAGCTGGCGGTCATCCTGGGCGAGGGCGCGCTCTCCGATGAGGACAAGGCGTTTGCGAAGTTCTCCACCGTCTTTGAGGACAAGTACATCCGCCAGGGCGAGTACGAGAACCGTACCATCAAGGAGACCCTTGAGCTGGGCTGGGACCTTCTGACGATGATCCCGACCAAGGAGCTGAAGCGTATCCGCGACGCCTATATCGAGAAGTACCTGAACCCGCTGCTTAAAGAGAAAGCTGAGAAAGCAGCGAAGGCGTAGGGGGTGACGGGCGATGGCACGCATCAACGTCAACCCCAACCGTATGGAGCTGTCCCGGCTCTAGAAGCGGCTCTCTGTCGCCCAGCGGGGACACAAGCTCCTGAAGGACAAGCAGGACGCGCTCATCAAGGCGTTCCTTGAGAAGGCCAGAGCGGGCAAGGAGCTCCGGGAGGCTGTGGAGAAGGAGCTGGCGGAGTGCTACGGCACCTTCGTCCTCTCCCGCGCCCAGACGACGCCGGAGGTCCTGGAGCAGGCGCTGATCTTCCCCGGGGCG
>JAGDAM010000081.1 GCA_017959485.1 Clostridia bacterium | reverse complement strand
GGGGCGTTCATTTGCGTCGTCCCGTCCGGAAAGGAGAGCGAAACACCCACAAGATGAAAGGAAAGGCGCTTATGGCCGCCAACGCGGTCATACTTGCGGTTACGGTCCTTTTCTCCGGTTTTATCCTGCTTGACGCCTTCGTTATTCCGCACTATTACGGGGAAGTGGAGATTACCGAACCCAATCAAACCGACACGCGGTCGCCCGAAACGTCGTCCGCCGGACCGGATATCACCGAGCCCGCCGCGACCGACGCCGTTTCGTCGCGGGTGCCCGAAAATACCGGTGCCTCGTCCCCGCGTGAAAACTCGGACACCTATTACAGCGACGGCAATTTCACCGTCGAAATTCTCGAATACCGTGAATACAACACCGACATATACGTCGCGGATATCCGGCTGTCCTCGCTCGATTATCTGAAAACGGCCTTCGCGAACAACGCTTACGGGCGCAACGTCACGGCAAAGGTCAGCTCGATCGCTTCTTCGGTCGGAGCCGTCGTCGCGATCAACGGGGACTATTACGGAGCGCGCAATTCCGGGTTCGTCGTTCGCGGCGGGGTGATTTACCGCTCCTCCTCTTCCTCAAACGAGGCGCTCGCGATATTCCGGGACGGTTCTTTCGGCTTCTACGACGAAAGAAAGACGACCGCGAAGATTATCGTCGATTCGGGCGCCCGCGACGTCTTCTCTTTCGGGCCCGGCATCATTTGGGGAGGACAGGTGATAGTGTCCGCCAATTCCGAAGTCGGCCACGCGATGGCGAGCAACCCGCGCACCGCGATCGGGAAATACGATGACGGGCTGCATTACGTCTTCGTGGTCTCCGACGGACGGGTCAGAACCAGCAGCGGACTCACTCTTTACCAGCTTGCCATGTTTATGAGGAACACGCTCGGAGTCGACGCCGCCAAAAAAATTGAAGGCGGCGGCGCGTCGACGATGGTCTTCCGCGGCAGAATAATCAACAATCCCACCACGAACGGCGGGATTATATCCGAAAGGGCGGTGAGCGACATTGTCTACGTCGGGTAATCCGCTGTCGCCGCGCGGGCTCTACCGCCGCGCTTCTCTGTGCGACCTCTCGGTTGCCGCCGTGCTCATCCTTTTCGGGATTGTGTACGAGGTAAACAGTTTCGGCGTTTTCTCGTTTTATATGATTTACGCCTTTGTTCCCTTTTTCGCTCTCGGGTTTGCCGAGATGATCCTTTCCTTCTCGGCGCGGCTTCCCTACGATCGCCCGGGGCTCTTTCTCTTCCGCTGGGGCGCCTGCGTCGCGACCTGCGGATCGCTGGTGCGCGGCATTCTCGAAATATACGGGACAACCACAGATCTTCTGGCAGTTTACCCCGTTGTCGCCTATCTTTTCCTCATCGGGGGAACCGTTCGCCTTGTTTACAGAATCATCAGGCACCTGAAGTCTTCCGTTTAAGGTCGGTTTTCGGTGTGTACGGAGAAAACGATGGCAGCTGACAAAAAGAAAAACAAAAAGATAGGCAAGCCGCCGGCGTGGCTCTGGTTTCCGGCGAAGTTTTTTGTCGGACTCTGGTACCGGATCCGGTACGGAGTGCGGATCGACAACCGCGTTCTCCGCGGACACAGGGGGCCCGCGCTCATACTCGCCACGCACACCTCCGGGATGGACCACGTTCTCAGCGGAATGGCGATTCCCGGCCGGGCAACGTACGTTATGAGCCAGCATTTTTACTCGAGCCCCGCCGCGAGGAAACTGTTCGGCCTTCTTCACATGATTCCGAAAAAGATGTTCTGTCCGGACGCGCGGTCGGTCCTTATGATAATCCGCGCGGTTCGCGAGGGCAACACCGTCGTTCTCTTCCCCGAAGGCCGGCTCACCTGGTATTCAAGATCGCTTGAAATAACGGCCGGCACCGGCGAGCTTGTAAAACATCTCGGAGTCGACACCTATACGCTTCTGGCGGAAGGCGCCGGCAAGACCTTCCCGAAGTGGTCGGCGTCTGGCCCGCGGCGCGGAAGGATCAATATCACGGTCAAAAAACTCTTCGGCAAGGAAGAACTCGGACAGATTCCGACCGAGGTCGTGGACGAAAAGATCCGCGCAGCCATAAAACACGACGAATCCCGAGCGCTTCCCGACGTCAGATTCAGAAGCCGCGATACCGCGCTCGGCCTCGACGGAATACTGTGGGTCTGTCCCGTCTGTCGCGCAAACGGCACTCTCGAATGCGGAGGCGGCGAAATACGCTGCACCGCCTGCGGAGCTACGGCGACACTTGACGAGTACGGACGCCTGACCGGGCTTCCCGAAGAATGCGGCATCCGCACTCCGGCGGACTGGTATGAATTCTGCGCCTCGACGCTCGACACGTCGGTCCCGCTCGTCGAACCGGTATCGGTCGGCGCCTGCGACGACGAAGGCAACATGCGCCGGGACGTAGGTCTCGGGACGCTTACGGTCGACCGTGAAAAGGTGCTGTTTGAGGGCACCGTCGACGGGTCGACGGTATCTCTCTCGCGGCCGGTTTCCGAAGTCGTCGCCTTCCCGGTTACCGTCAACGACCATATCGACGTGTATTTCGGCGGAAGACTTTATATTTTTTCACCCGTTCCCGACCGCCGCAGGGCGATAATCCCCGTCGCTTATCTCGACCGGGTCCCAGGAGAAAAAACGAAAGGATAATTATCAATGCTTCAGACTCCCCTGGCGGAACAGATGCGTCCGAAGAGTTTTGACGAAATAGTCGGGCAGGAGCGCCTTTTCGGAAAAAACGGCGTTCTTCGCCGTATGTGCGAAAGCGGCCGGCTGACGAATATGATCTTTTTCGGACCTCCCGGGACCGGGAAAACGACTGCCGCCGCACTTATCGCGGGTTATTCGGATATGCGGTTCTGCCGGCTCAACGCGACGACGGCGTCGCTGTCCGACGTCAAAGAGGTGCTTTCGTCCTCGAATACTCTGTTCGGCAACCGCGGGACGCTCCTCTACATTGACGAAATACAGTATTTCAACCGCAAACAGCAGCAGGCGCTGCTTGAATATATCGAGGACGGGCGGGTGACGCTCGTCGCTTCGACTACCGAGAACCCGCACTTTTACGTCTACAACGCGCTGATCTCGCGCTCGACCCTTTTTGAATTCAAACCGGTCACTCCGCCTGAAATAACCAAGGCGCTGCGCCGTGCGCTGGATTATCTGAACCGGATAACCGACAGCCGGAAGACGGCCGAAGACGCGATACTGACGGCGATTGCCGAAACTGCCGGAGGCGACGTGCGGCGGGCGCTCATGATTTTTGAGAACGCCTGGTACAACGCCGGAGACGCGATTACCGGCGACGACGTAACCGCTTTCGACGGGGGCGTGCGCAACTATTCGGACGACGCTCACTTCGACCTTATGTCGGCGCTCCAGAAATCGATTCGCGGTTCCGATCCCGACGCGGCCGTCTTTTATCTGTGCCGGCTGCTTGCCGCCGGCGAACTTCTCGCCGCCTGCAGGCGCCTTCAGGTAATGGCGTCCGAAGACGTGGGACTTGCCTATCCGCTCGCAGCCGCCGTAACGAGGGCCTGCTGCGAGAGCGCGAGAGAGCTCGGCATGCCCGAGGCGAGGATCCCGCTGTCTCACGCTGCGATACTGCTGGCGACCGCGCCGAAGTCGAATTCCGCCAACGCGGCGTCCGAGGCGGCGATGGCGGATATTGAAGCCGGATACGGAATGATACCGCCGCCCGCGCTTCGCAGTCCGCTTTTCAAGGGATACCGGTATCCTCACGACTATCCCGGTCACTACGTAAAACAGCAGTATCTTCCCGACGATATAAAAGAGCGTATATATTACAGATTCGGTCAGAACAAGACCGAACAGGCGGCCGCCGCCTACGCTGCGGCGGTCGGTTCGCTGAAAAAGGAGAGTTCATCCGGCGGCAATGATACGTAAAACACAAGTCGCCGTCATCGGTGCCGGGCACGCCGGCATCGAGGCGGCTCTCTCTTCGGCGCGGATGGGCGTCGAAACCCTTCTTATCACCCTGTCGCTTGACGGGGTGGCGGATATGCCCTGCAATCCGTCGGTCGGCGGGACCGCGAAGGGCCACCTCGTATATGAGATAGACGCGCTCGGAGGGGAGATGGGCGCCGCCGCCGACAGGGTCACTCTGCAGTCGCGCACTCTGAACACCGGCAAGGGCGCCGCGGTCAGGTCCAAGCGCGTACAGGCAGACCGCCGGGAATACCAGCGGATAATGAAGCATACGCTCGAGACCACTCCCCATTTGCATCCGCTTCAGGGCGAAGTTATTGCTCTTATTACCGAAGAAACTCCGGACGGCAGGCGCGTCAGGGGTATCGAGACGTCGATCGGAGAGGTCTGGGAGTGCGAAAAAGCGATAATCTGTACGGGGACGTATCTCGACAGCCGAATATTCGTCGGCGACCGCAGTTATCCGTCGGGCCCCGACGGCTTTATTCCCGCCGCGTCCCTTTCGGAGTCGCTTGCCGGGTGCGGCGTCTCGCTTCGCCGCTTCAAAACGGGAACTCCCCCGCGTATTCTGCGTTCCTCGGTCGATTTTTCCGAACTTGAGGAGCAGCCGGGAGAGGAAGCTCCTCTTCCCTTCTCCGCGCTGACCGGGCAGGACTATCTCGAAGGCGTTTCGCAGGTCCCCTGCTACATTCTTTACACAAACGCGGAAACCCATAGGATTATTAAAGAGAATATCGCCCGCTCCGCGATGTATTCCGGCATGATACACGGGGTCGGCCCGCGCTACTGTCCGTCGATCGAGGATAAAATCGTACGTTTTTCAGACAAGGAGCGTCATCAGCTCTTCCTCGAACCGCTGGGCAGCGGAACCGACGAGCTCTATCTTCAGGGCTTTTCGACCTCTCTGCCGCCCGACGTTCAGGACGCAATGCTCCGGACGCTGCCGGGGATGAAAAACGCGGTAATAACGAGGTACGCCTACGCGATAGAGTACGACTGCACCGATCCGACCGACCTGCTGCCGACGCTTGAGCACAAACGCGTGAAGGGCCTCTACGGAGCCGGACAGTTCAACGGCACGTCCGGATACGAAGAGGCGGCGGCACAGGGGCTTGTCGCGGGCATCAACGCGGCGCTTGCCTGCCGCGGCGAGGAACCGGTTGTCCTGAAACGCTCCGACGGGTATATCGGCACGCTCATCGACGATCTTGTAACAAAAGGCACCGACGAGCCGTACCGTATGATGACTGCCCGCTCGGAATACCGTCTTCTGCTTCGTCAGGACAACGCCGACGCGCGTCTGACTCCTATCGGCAGGCGCGTCGGACTGATCGACGACGGCCGCTGGGGCAGATTTTGCGCAAAGATGGACGCGATAGAGGCGGAGAAAAGGCGGCTGGAGGATACGCTTCCTCCCGCTGACGCCACCAGGGCTTTTCTGAAGGCCCACGGCATGCCTGAGGGCGCGGGATTCACTCTTGCGGATCTTTTGCGCCGTCCGCAGTTTGATTATGACGATATAGCGCCGCTCGATCCCGGCAGACCGCCTCTTCCGGCGTCGGTCGTACTGACGGCGGTTTCGGATATTAAATACGCGGGATACGTTGCGAGACAGTCGGCGCAGATCCGCCGCGGTCTTCGGCTTGAAAACCTGCCGCTGCCGCCCGATTTCGATTACGCGGCGGTCGGCGGGCTCAGGATCGAGGCGGTTCAGAAACTGTCGAGGATCCGTCCGCTGACGCTCGGTCAGGCGTCGAGGATCAGCGGAGTTTCACCCGCGGATATATCGGTTCTGCTTATCCGTCTCGGGCTGAAATAACGTCGGCGGATTAAGGAATTATTATTTAATATGGAAGATTTTTACGCTTTCCGCGAGTATTTGGAAAGAGTCGTTCGGCTCAACTGCGGAATCGAGCTTGACGAGCGCGCCGCGGGACTGTTTGAACGCTTCGCGAGGCTGCTTGTAACCGAGAACGAAAAATTCAACCTGACCGCCATCACCCGGCCGGACGAAGTTGCTCTTCTTCATTTCTGCGATTCACTGACGATATCGCGATATATCCCCGAAGGCGCCTCCGTATGCGACGTGGGAACCGGAGCGGGGTTCCCTTCCCTTCCCCTCGCAATCGTGAGGCCCGATCTGTGTATCACGGCGGTGGACGCGACGGCGAAAAAGACGGTATTTCTGCAAAAAGCGGCGGAAGAACTATCGCTCAGGAATCTGACCGCGCTGACCGGACGCGCCGAGGAACTTTTTAGCTCGGCCGCACGGAAGAATCTGCGTGCACGGTTCGACGCGGTAACCGCCAGAGCAGTCGCGAGAGCCGGTGTTCTTTGCGAACTTGGCGTTGCCGGCCTTCGCGAACACGGGAAACTGATCCTGATGAAGGGAGAACGCGCCGAGGAGGAACTCGCGGGCTCGGAGGCGGCGCTCCGCGAGCTGGGACTTCGGTTTGTCTCCGTGGAAAAAATGCGCCTGGAAGACGGTGAGCGGGAATATTCCAGAAACGCAATAATATTCGAAAGATTATCAAAGACGAGCGATAAATACCCAAGACGGTTCGCGAAGATCAAGTCGGAGCCGTTGTTTTAGGCAGAAAGAGACGTAAAAGGTAATAACTATTAATATTTACACATCACGGGCGGCCATCGGCCGCCCGCCTTTTTGCGAACGGTACCGGGTGTGTAATGGCAGAGGAACCGGACAACTCATCCACCGCTTCTGCGGTCCCCCTTCCCTTCAAGGGAAGGCAAAGGAGATCGGAGTTTTGGATATCACCAAGACGCCTGTGTTGTATTTAACGAGTATTAAGGGGCACTCATCCACCGCTTCCGCGGTCCCCCTTCCCTTTAAGGGAAGGCAAAGGAGATCGGAGTTTCAGATATCACCAAGACGGCTGTGTTGTATTTAACGAGTATTAAGGGGCACTCATCCACCGCTTCCGCGGTCCCCCTTCCCTTTAAGGGAAGGCAAAGGAGATCGGAGTTTC
>JAGDAM010000080.1 GCA_017959485.1 Clostridia bacterium | reverse complement strand
TGACGCGCGCCGCCAACTCCGGCAACGTGCAGATCCCTGAGATCAAAGAGGCGCTCTCCGAACTCGTCGCACTCGACAAAAAGCTCTCGAAAATCATTGCGGGAGGAGGCGCGAGGTAATGGCTGTAACAAAAATATGGGACGTGCACAACCGCTTCGACAAGGTTCTCGATTACGCCGCCAACGCGAAAAAGACCGACGCGGATGTCGAAAAGTACCATGCGATAGGCAACGTGATCGACTACGCGGCGGACGGCGACAAGACCGAAAAATGCTTCTACGTCAGCGGCGTCAACTGTCTGCCGGAGAACGCGAAGCAGACCTTCGGCGATACGCAAAAGCGCTGGGGAAAGACGACGGGCATCGTCGCCTACCACATGTACCAGTCGTTTGTTGAGGGTGAGGTGGACGCGCAGACCGCGCACGAGATCGGCGTGAAACTGGCGGAGGAACTCTTCGGTGAACGGTTCGAAGCGCTTGTCGCAACGCATCTGAACACCGACCACTTTCACAATCACATCGTCATCAACGCCGTGTCGTGGAAGGACGGGCTGAAGTACAACGACTGCAACGCATCCTACGCGAAGATCCGCGAAGTCTCCGACCGCCTCTGCCGTGAATACGGCTTGTCGGTCATCGAGCATCCGAAGGGCAAGGGCGTGAGCTACGCCGAATGGAAAGCCGAGCAGGAGGACGGACAGGTCACTCAGCGCAGCCTGATACGCGGCGCGATCGATACGGCGATAGGACTCTGCATAACGATGCCTCAGTTCGTTGAATGTATGAAGGAACTCGGATTCATTATCGACGAGCGCGGCAAGCACGCGAAGATCAAAAACGTCGGAGACAAGCGGTTCGTCCGTTTCGACTCCCTCGGCGAAGGGTATTCCGTTGAGGAGATCAGAGCGCGCGTTTACGCGCAGAGCAAACCGAAATACAGTGGATTTCCCGAGCAGGACGATCCCGAGGATCTGTTTGACGGAAAAGAGCCGGTGGCGATCATGACCTACGTTCCGATGTACGCTGCGTATCAGCGCGCTCTGAAACGTGCTGAGGAAAGACCCGCGCACAATATCCGTATGTACTACCTTATCCGGCGCGACGTTAGTTATATGCGGCTCTACGAAGACACGCTCGACTTGCTCGTGGATCACAAGCTGAAGACCGCGCAGGACGTCATCGACTACCAGAAGGAAGCGATGGGGCTCATCGACAAGTATTACGCCGAGCGCAAGGAGAATTACGATCTGATGCGCAAGGCGAAACAGGTCGGCAATATGAAGGCGTACGACATGGCGAGGTACAACACAGAGGTCCTGAAATTCCGTTTGTCAAAGCTCCGCCGTGAGGTCACGACCTGCGACGAGGTTTTGGAGCGCGGCGGTATGATCCGTGAGAATCTGCGCCGCATTCGCGAGGGCGACTACCGCGGGGAGTATATCACCCGCAAAACGAAAAATAAAGAATATGAGAGGTAACGGAATATGAAAAAAGATAAACTGAAAATGACGCTTCCGAGCGTCGACGATTTGTTCTCGACGGAGGAAGAACGGCAGGAAGCGAAGCCTCCGAAACTGTATGAGATCCCGCTTATGCAGATCGACGATTTTCCGGAGCATCCGTACAGGGTACTCGACGACGAAGATATGGAGGCGCTTATGGAAAGCATCAAAGAGCGCGGCGTGATCACGCCGGCGATGGTCAGAAAGAAAGAAGACGGCAGATACGAGATGATCTCGGGACACAGAAGAAAACGCGCCTGCGAGCGGTTGGGGCTTCCGGCGATGAAATGCGAAGTCGTGGACGTCAGCCGCGATGAGGCGATCATTCTGATGGTGGACAGCAACAGTCAGCGCTCGGAGATCGCGCCCTGCGATAAGGGGAGAGCGTACAAAATGAAGCTCGAGGCGATCAAAAGGCGTCAGGGTGAACGGACGGATTTAACTTCTGACCCACTGGGACAGAAGTCGGAATCCAAATCTTCTCGTGAAATTGTCGCTGAAAATGCAGATGACAGTTACACCCAGATCCAGCGCTATATCCGTCTGACGCATCTGATTAAAGAACTTCAGGATTTCGTGGACGAGGGTAAGATCAAGATGCGTCCCGCGGTGGAACTTTCCTATCTCGATGAAGAATCTCAACGGGACGTCGTTGACCTCATCGACGACACCGAATCGTTCCCGTCGCACGACCAGGCGATCCGTATGAGAAAGGCGTTCGAGGCGGGCAAACTTGACTACAACGTCGTGGACGACGTCATGCGCGAGGAGAAACCCAATCAAAAACCGTCCTTCCGCATCAAATATGAGGACGTCAAGGCGTATTTCAAGCCCACGGACACCCCGGAAAAGGTGCTGAAGGATATTTTACAGGGGCTTCAGCTTCTGAAACGCCAGCGCGATAAAGGCGCGCGTTGATTCGGACCGAAGCGGAAGTTTCCGACTTTGCACATTTGGCAGCAGCGTTTCGGATCGGTATAATAAAGCCGGTCCGAAACGGCTCTGCCGTCCCCAAAATCATAACAAGGAGGTAATAAATATGGTATCGGGACATTTACAGGAAAAGAACGGTTATTACTACGCCGTTCTCACCTACACAGACGACGTCGGGAAACGGCATCAGCCGTGGATCCCGACAGATCTCCCCGTCAGGGGGAATAAAAGAGCGGCGGAGGAAAAGCTCGTCGAGATACGCCGCAACTTCGTCATTCCGAAGGTAAAGAGCGGCTACGGCGATCTTTCCTCGGATATGCTTTTCTCCGATTATCTTAACGTTTGGCTCGAGATGAAGAAAGGGGGCGTCGCGCTCACGACCTACGCGAACTATTCCAATCTCGTCAAGAACTATATCGGTCCTTACTTCAGGGAAAAGAAAAAGACGCTCGGCAGCGTCAGGGCGGTAGATATTCAGATGTTCTACGTTGAAGAAATGAAACACAGGACGCAGGCGATGGTCATCAAAGAGCACGTCGTGATCCACAGCGCGTTTCAGCACGCGGTCATGCTCGATCTGCTCGACTTCAGCCCGATGAATAAAGTACAGCGCCCGAAAAAGGCGAAATATATCGCGTCGTATTACAACGACGAGGAACTTGCTCAGCTATTTGAGAAAACGAAAACGCACAAGCTCGGACTGCTGATCCAGATGACCGCGTTCTACGGATTTCGGCGCGAGGAGATCGTCGGGCTCCGGTGGGACGCCATCGACTTCGAGCGCGGCACGGTCACGGTAAGGCACACAGTGACGAGCACGCAGCTCGACGGCAAAAAGGTCATCATTCAGTCGGATAAAGCGAAAACGAAATCCAGTCTGCGCACCATGCCGCTTGTCGGTCAGTTCAAGGAACGACTCATGGCTCTGAAGGAACAGCAGGCGGTGAACAAGCGCGTCTGCGGCAACTGCTATGACTACAAATACGACGGATACGTTTTCGTGGACGAAATGGGGAAACTCTTTGAACCGAACTGGGTCACCGAAACGTTCGGGCGGCTCCTGAAGAAGCACGGACTGCGGCAGATCCGCTTTCACGATCTGAGGCACTCCTGCGCGTCGCTGATGCTCGCCAACGGCGTACCGATGAAGCAGATCCAGGAATGGCTCGGGCATTCCGACATCGGAACGACGGCGAATATTTACGCGCACCTCGACTATAATTCCAAGATCGTCTCCGCGAACACGCTCGACGAGGTGCTCAAGATCCCCGATTATCTGCCGAAACCGGAGTGGGAATAAGGTCAAAATGAGCGCCAAAACCGATGCAAGAAAAGATTTCTCTCCCATTTTTCTCCCCGTACACCCCGGAAACCCTTATTTTACAAGGGTTTCCGGGATTTTGTTTTTCTTGCATTTGTGCAAAGGACTGCAAAAAGACGGCTGTTTTTCGCTTTTTCTTGCAAGAAAAAAGTGTTCGTTTAGCAGAGTTCGAATAAAGAAAAGCCCTGAAAACCCAGTGTTTTCAAGGCTTTTTTGGCGGATAGGGTGGGATTCGAACCCACGGACGGTTGCCCGTCACCTGATTTCGAGTCAGGGCCGTTATGACCACTTCGATACCTATCCGTATATAAAAAATGTTGTGCCTTTTTAAGGAATCCGATTTCGAGTCAGGGCCGTTATGTCCTGTTGCGGTGCCCGAAATTTTTCGCTCGCTTTCCGCTTCGCAAAATTTCGACCGCTGCCACTCCTTTTTGCTCGCTTTTTCCGCCACCGGCGGCGCTCGCAAACGTCCCCACTTCGATACCTATCCGTATATGTTGCCATCGCTGACTTTGAGAGTATAACACAACCAAGGGAAAAATCAAGGGTTTTTTATTTATTCCGTTCAAAAATCATTTTAACACCTTACGGGGTGAATATCCGGCGCGGATGCGGGCAATAATCACTTACGCAAACAGAAAGGAGAAAACGCAATGTATTTTACCCAGAAAGAAAAC
>JAGDAM010000079.1 GCA_017959485.1 Clostridia bacterium | reverse complement strand
TTATTATAACACATTCTTATCTTTTTTGTAAAGTGACGTTTTCTGACGCGTACGCGTGAGAAGGCGGGACACGAAAAACGTCCGCCGGCGCTTCCCAGAGCGGGAACGCCGGCGGACGTCTTATCTCCGGACCGATCCGGATTATTTCTTCTTTGATTTCTTTCCCTTTTCCGCGGCGTCGATGTCGGCGGGGGTCTGGGTCAGAGTGATGAGAGCCATTTCTGCGGCGTCTCCTCTGCGGGGACCGAGTTTGTAGATAGTCGTGTATCCTCCGCCGATCTCCTCAGATTTGGGGGCGATAACGGTGAACAGTTTGGCAACTACTTCGGGTTCGGTTATATAGGCATTGGCGGCGCGGCGGGCGGCGATGGTGTTCTGTTTGCCGAGCGTGATCATCTTTTCGGCAACTGCCCTGACTTCCTTGGCGCGGGTAACGGTGGTCTCGACCTTTCCGAATTTGAAAAGGTAGGTTACCTGTCCGCGGAGCATGGCGTTTCTGTGAGCCGTCGGTCTGCCGAGTTTTCTTGTTCCGGGCATAATATCTGCTCCTCCTCTATTACTGTTAAAGATGCGGTCAGCGTCGGATCATTCGTCGACTCTGCGAAGCGAAAGTCCGAGCGACGCAAGTTTGGCCGTGATTTCCTCAAGGCACTTTTTCCCGAGATGACGTATCTTGATCAGTTCGTCTTCGGTTTTGCTAACCATATCACCGACCGTTTCAATACCTGCACGTCTGAGGCAGTTGGTGCTGCGAACAGACAGGTCAAGATCTTCAACGGTCATCTCATTGATCCGGTTTCTGTCCCTTTCGGGAGTCTCGGCAACGAAAACGGCGTTTTTCGCTTCATCCGTCAGTTCGACAAAGATGTTGAGATGGTCGTTGAGAATCTTGGCGCCAAGGGAAATCGCTTCTCTGGCGTTGATGGTTCCGTTGGTGGTAACGTCAAGCGTTAATCTGTCGAAATCGGTGATATTGCTTCCCACGCGGGTGTTCTCAACGGTGTAGCTTACGTTGTAGACCGGCGTGTAGATCGAATCGGTGTAGATGAGTCCGATCGGGGCGGAAGCGTTGTTTCCGTATGCTTCGGAATGGAGTATCTTGTTCTTATCCTGAGACACGTATCCGCGGCCGCTCTCGAATGTGAATTCAATCACGAGATGGCCGTCGGCAGCCAGTGTGGCGATGTGATGATCGGGATTGAGAATCTCGATATCCGAATCCTGTCTGATCATTCCCGCGGTGGCTTCTCCGGGGCCCTGAACGTCGAGCACGGCTACTTTGGCAGCCTGATCGGGAGTGTGCAGTTTTGCGACGATTCCCTTTACGTTGAGAACGATCTCGGTAAGATCCTCGACGACGCCGGGAATTGCGGAGAACTCGTGAAGAACTCCGTCAACCTTAATGCTCGTAACGGCAACGCCGCGAAGAGACGAGAGCATTACTCTGCGGAGCGAGTTGCCGAGCGTGGTGCCGAAGCCCCGCTCAAGCGGTTCTATCACAAAGTGTCCCACTCTTCCGTCCGCGCTGATCTCGGACACGGAAATATTCGGCTTCTGTATTTCAGTCATTCCTTATACCTCTTTCTTAAACTGTCTGTGCGGCACCGTATCGGCGCGCGCGTTTGTTTGTTGCGGGCATCAAGCCGCGGAATCCGCAGGACGGCGGCTCTCTGCTCTGTCCAGCGGTATTATTTGGAATAAAGCTCGACGATAAGCTGCTCGTTGAAGTTGAAGTTGACGTCTTCTCTGGTGGGAAGAGCCACAACCTTCGCGCAGGCGTTCGCCGCGTCGATCTCAAGCCACTTCGGAGCGTTGACGGTAGCCATGGCCTCGATAAGGGCCTTGACCGACTCTTTGCTCTTCGAGTTGGGAGATACGGCTATAACGTCGCCGACTTTTACCGAATACGAGGGAATATTGACCTTTTTGCCGTTGACCGTGATGTGGTCGTGAAGAGTCAGCTGGCGGGATTCGCTGCGGCTGTCTCCGAAGCCCATGCGGTAAACGGTGTTGTCAAGGCGGCGCTCAAGGAGAACGAGCAGGTTTTCACCGGCTTTGCCTTCCATCTTGGCGGCCTTGAGGTAATAGTTGTGGAACTGGCGCTCGAGGACTCCGTAGAATCTCTTGACCTTTTCCTTTTCACGGAGCTGTTTTCCGTACTCTCTGAGTTTCTTTCTGGCGGCGCCGTGCTGTCCGGGGGCTGCGGGTGTCGCTTCGCGGTTGCGGGCCGAGAGGTCCTGCTTGTCAAAGGGGCATTTGCCGGAAGTGCAGCGGTCTCCCTTAAGGAAAAGCTTGCAGCCTTCTCTGCGGCAAAGCTTGCAGTCCGGACCTGTATATCTTGCCATTGTATCTGTTCCTCCTGTGGGTGATTAGATGCGGCGGCGCTTGGGCGGCCGGCATCCGTTGTGCGGGACGGGAGTCACGTCTTTGATGAGCGTGACCTGAAGTCCGACGGTCTCGAGAGCGCGGATAGCCGACTCACGTCCCTGTCCGGGTCCTCTGACGTATACTTCGACCGACTTGAGTCCGTGTTCCATAGCGGCCTTCGCGGCGGCTTCGGAGGCAGACTGAGCGGCAAAAGGAGTGGATTTTCTCGAACCCTTGAATCCGAGTTCGCCGGCAGAAGCCCAGGAAATGGCGTTGCCGTCCGGATCGGTGACGGTTACGATGGTATTGCTGAAGGTCGCACGGATATGCACCTGACCGAAGGGAATATTCTTCCGCTCGCGGCGCTTTTTGATGACCTTCTTGGCAGCAGCTTTAGCCATAATGCGTTATGCTCCTTTCTTCTTGTTGGCGATGGTCTTGACGGGACCCTTGCGGGTTCTCGCGTTGGTCTTTGTTCTCTGTCCTCTCACGGGCAGACCTTTTCTGTGTCTGATTCCGCGGTAGCAGTTGATCTCGACCAGACGCTTGATATTGAGACTCACGTCACGGCGGAGGTCGCCCTCCACGATGTAGTGGTTCTCGATCTCGTCACGGAGCTTATCGATCTCTTCTTCGGTGAGGTCCTTCGCGCGGGTGTCGTGATTGATCCCGGTCTTCGCGAGAATGTCGTTGGAACTTTTGCGGCCGATACCGTAAATATAGGTAAGGGCGATCTCGATGCGCTTTGAATTGGTAATATCAACACCAGCTATACGAGCCATTCTGTTTATCCTTTCTTGTTAACGTGTGATCCCGCTCAACCCTGGCGCTGTTTGTGCTTCGGGTTTTCGCAGATGACCATTACGCGGCCATGTCTCTTTATGATCTTGCATTTCTCGCAGATCTTTTTAACGGATGGCTTAACTTTCATTGTATTGTACCATACCTTTCTCTTTTACGTGCCCGACGGACGGTTATTTGGTCCGCCAGGTTATCTTTCCCTTCGAGGGATCGTAGATGGAAACCTCGAGTTTAACGTGGTCTCCGGGCAGTATTCTGATAAAATTCTGTCGAAGCTTTCCTGAAATATGCGCGGTCACTATAAGACCGTTGGTAAGCTTTACCTTGAAGACGGTATTGGGCAGTGCCTCAACCACCGTGCCTTCACACTCGACAACATCATCCTTAGGCAGAGTAATCACCTCATTCTTTCTTCGGTCAATCGTAGACCGCCGTGAGGATAACAGGTCCTTCCGGGGTCAATGCGACAGAGTTCTCATAGTGGGCGGACAGGCTTCCGTCGGACGTTTTCACGGTCCATCCGTCGGGCAGCACGTAAACGTCGGGTCCGCCGGCGTTTATCATAGGTTCTATGGCGAGCGTCATACCCGTCTCGAGCCTGACACCTCTTCCGGGGCGGCCGAAGTTCGGCACCTCGGGATCCTCGTGCAGTTCGTGCCCGACTCCGTGGCCGACGTATCTCGTGACTACCGAGAAACCGGCCGATTCGGCGCAGGTCTGAACCGCGCTTCCGATATCTCCCATTCGGTTGCCTTTGACGAAAGCCGCGCAGCCGAGTTCGAAACAGCGCTTCGTGACCTCAATCAGACGCGAGGCCTCTTCCGTAATTTTACCTACGGCGAAGGTTCTTGCCATATCTCCGGTAAATCCCCTGTAGAAGGCGCCGAGATCGAGTTTGACAACGTCTCCCTCGTGAAGAATCCGGTTCCTTGAAGGAATGCCGTGTATGACCTCGTCGTTGACGCTGATACACGCGCTGCCGGGGAATCCCCCGTATCCGAGGAAGGTCGGACGGGCTCCGCACCTCTCGATGTGATGTCTTACGATCTTATCGAGCTCGTAGGTGGAAACGCCTTCGCGGATCTTTTCGGCGGCGGCGTCCATCGCCTCCGCGGTGATCCTGCCGGCCTTCTTCATCTCGGATATCTGAAGCGGATTTTTTAACAGTATCATCCGCCGCACTTCAGGAGGAGAGCCTGCCGAACGAGTTCGGTGGTGTCTTCTACCTGCTCCTGTCCTTCCACTTCGACGAGCAGCCCTTTCGAGCGGTAATACTCGATGAGCGGCTCGGTGTTGTCGTGGAAGACTTTGAGTCTGTTAGTTACGGTCTCGGGCCTGTCGTCGTCTCTGATGAACAGGCATTCGCCGCATTTGTCGCAAATCCCTTCCCTCGCGGGAGGAAGATAATCGACGTGATAGGAAGCTCCGCATTTGCATACGCGTCTTCCGCCCATGCGCCTGACGATTCGCTCGTCGGAGACGCTGATGAGCAGCACCGCGTCGATCCTTACTCCCAGCGCGCTCAGCGCCTCGGCCTGAACGGTCGAACGCGGGAAGCCGTCGAGAATAAAGCCGTTTCTGCACTCGTCGGATTCGAGATAGTCCCTGACTATCCCGATCACGACGTCATCCGGAACAAGCGCTCCGCATTCGACGTACCGTCTCGCGCGGAGTCCGAGCTCGGTCCCGGCGCTCATCGCGCCGCGAAGGATCTGACCGGTCGATATCGCCGGGATCCGCTCGCGTTTCGAGATAAGTTCGGCCTGAGTTCCCTTGCCTGCCCCGGGGGCGCCCATTATTATCAGATTCATACCGAATCACCCTGCGGCTGATTGCGAAATCAACCGAAGATGCCGCGGGTCGCGGCCTTTCCGTAGCTTCTCATCGCAACCTGCGCCTCGAGGTCGTGTACGATCTCGATCGCGACTCCGACGACGATCAGGAGCGAGTTTCCGCCGAAGGCGATACCCGCGAAGGTCGTGCTCTCGGGATTGATCAGGTTGTTGAAGATGTTGATGAGCATCGGGAATCCGGCGATGAAGCAGAGGAATATTGCCCCGATGAGCGTCACTCTGTTAAGTATTCTCTTGATATACATTACGGTCGGACGACCCGAGCGGATGCCGGGGATTGAGCCGCCGTTCTTCTGAATGTTGTTCGCGACCTCGACCGGGTCGAACGAAATCAGAATGTAGAAGTATGAGAAGACAACTATCAGAGCGAGGTAGATGATAAGATAGGTCCAGGTGTTGTAATTGAATACCTTGTTGATCCAGTTCGCGAATTTGCCGTTCGGGAAGAAGCTGGCGATTGTCGCGGGAACCGAGACGATTGAGCTTGCGAATATGATCGGCATAACGCCAGACATATTCATCTTCAGGGGCAGATTGGAGTTCTGCCCGCCGTACATCTTGCGGCCGACGACGCGCTTGGCATACTGGATCGGGATGCGGCGCTCCGACTCGGTGAACCAGACGATGAGAACGGTTACAGCGAGCGTAATCGCGATTGAAAGAATGGCCTTCGGGATACCCCAGCCGTCAAAATCGGCGAAAGTGGTGCTCCCGGTGAAGATCATTTTCCAAACCTGACCGATAAGAGCGGGCACGCGGGAGATGATATTCGCGAAAAGGATAATGGAGATACCGTTGCCTATTCCGTGAACGTTAATCTTCTCGGCAAGCCACATAATAATCGCAGCGCCGGCGCAGTAGCTGGCGACGAGCACCATCTTGCCGAACCAGTTGATATCGCTCACGAGCATGCCGTAGGTCTGCATGATTTTCATGTAGCCGTAGGCGGTGATGAGAGCGAGAGCGGCTGTCGAATAACGGGTAATCGCGGTTATCTTCTTCTTGCCTTCCTCACCGGCCTGAGAGAGTCTCTGCAGGGCGGGGATCGCGACGGTAAGAAGCTGGATAACTATCGAAGCCGTGATGTAGGGCGATACCGAGAGCGCGAAGAGGGTCGCTTTTCCGAAAGCGTCACCCGAAAGGATGTTCAGGTAGGAAAAGATCGAACCGGTGGTCGCGGTATTGAAAGACTGGAGAGCGTCAGGGCTTACGTAGGGCACCGGAAGGTTGGCGCCGAGTCTGTAGATCAGAATGATCAGCAGAGTGAAGAGCATCTTGTAGCGGAGCTCTGTAATCTTCCAGGCGTTCTTAAAGGTGGCAAACATCGTTATACCTCCTCAGTGGTGCCGCCTGCCGCTTCAATCTTTTCCTTGGCCGATGCGGAGAATTTCACCGCCTTCACGGTGAGCTTTTTCTTAAGCTCGCCGCCGCCGAGAACCTTGAGTCCGTCGTATTCCTTACGGACGATGCGTTTTGCGAGAAGCTCGGAAAGATCGACCACGGCTCCGTCCTCAAAGACGTTGAGCTGTTCGACGTTCACGGTGGCGTAAACGGTGGCGAATCTCTTGTTGTTGAAGCCTCTCTTGGGAAGCTGTCTGTAAATCGGGAACTGACCGCCTTCGAAACCGGGTCTTACACCGCCGCCCGAACGGGCGTTCTGTCCCTTGTGGCCCTTGCCGGCCGTCTTGCCGTTGCCGGATCCGATGCCTCTTCCTTTGCGGAAGCCGTCCTTGACCGAACCGGGAGCGGGTTTCAGTTCATTAAGCTTCATTACGAGTTCTCCTTTCCGGCAATATCCTCTACCTTGACCAGGTGAGAGATGATCTTGATCTTTCCGTCGAGAACCTTGCCTTCTTCGTGTATGCACACGTCGCCGATCTTACGCAGACCGAGCGATTCGGCGGTCGCCTTCTGATTGGGCTTGCCGGCGATGAGCGACTTTACGAGAGTGACCTTTTTCATTTCAGCTTCCCTCCCTTGACTTCATCGACGGTGATGTCGCGGACTCTCGCGACCTCTTCGGCCGATCTGAGCTGGCAGAGGCCGCTCATGGTCGCTCTGACGACGTTGACCGGGTTGTTGGAACGGAGGCACTTAGCACGGATGTTGCTGATACCGGCCGCCTCGAGAACCATTCTGACCTTCTGTCCGGCGATGATACCGGTACCGGGGGCAGCGGGCTTGAGGATGACCTTGCCGGCGCCGTAGACGCCGATGATTTCGTGCGGGATGGTCGTTCCCTTAAGTGCGATCCTTACCATATTTTTCTTGGCGTCCTCAATTCCCTTGCGGATTGCCTCGGGAACTTCGGCAGCCTTGCCGAGTCCTACTCCGACGCGGCCGTGTCCGTCTCCGACCACCATGAGGGCGGCGAAGCGGGCAACACGTCCACCTTTAACGGTCTTGGAAACACGGTTCAGGTATACGAGGTTTTCGGTAAATTCCTTTTCCTCGACATTGTTGTTTCTGAATGCCATTTTTAATGCTCCTTGAAATGTTCAAATCTCTTGAACAGTGTACAAACCGGAATTCAGCCGAATGGCTCAGAACTTCAGGCCGCCCTCGCGAGCGCCGTCAGCCAGTTCCGATACACGTCCGTGATAAAGATAGCCGCCGCGGTCGAATACGACTTCGGTGATACCCTTTTCGATTGCTCTTTCGGCAACGAGCTTGCCGACTTTTTTGGCGGCTTCCTTGTTGCCGCCGGTTTCAAATTCCTTCTCGTAAGAGGAGGCGGAAGCGAGCGTAACTCCGTTAACGTCGTCGATGATCTGCGCCGAGATGTTGTTCAGCGAGCGGTAGACGGCAAGGCGGGGTCTCTCGGGGGTGCCGGATATTTTGGCTCTTACTCTGACGTGTCTTTTAAGACGCGCAGCGTTTTTGTTTTTCTTCGTTACCATTTCCTGTCACTCCTTTGATTATTTGCTCTTGCCGGACTTGCCGACCTTGCGGCGCACGTTCTCGCCGGCGTATCTGATTCCCTTGCCGTGATAGGGCTCGGGAGGTCTCTTGCCGCGTATGACGGCGGCGATCTGACCGACCTGCTGCTTGTTGTATCCCTTGACCGTGATGGTGATCGGGACGGCCTTTTCGGCGACCTCGAAGGTGATGCCTTCGGGCTGCGCGACGGTCAGAGCTTCCTGGGGGGCTCCGCCCACCAGCGAGTGTCCGAGGAACAGCAGGAGTTTGCCGTCCTTGACGGTGGCGCGGTAGCCGGTACCGTATATCTCGAGAACCTTTTTGTAGCCCTCGGAAACTCCGACGACCATGTTGTTAATCAGAGTTCTCGAAAGTCCGTGAAGCGATCTGTCTTCCTTTTCGTCGGACGATCTTTCAACGGTAACGGTCGCTCCGTCGACCTTAACGGTGATTTTCGGGCTGATCTGCTGCTGAAGGGTGCCGAGTTTTCCCTTAACCGTCACAAGGTTGCCCTCGTCTACTTTAACTTCGACTCCGGCGGGGACGGTGATGGGCATTCTGCCGATTCTTGACATCTTTCGGTCCTCCTTACCATACGAAGGCAATGACTTCTCCGCCGACCTTTTCTTTTCTGGCCTGCTTGTCGGTCATGATGCCTTTAGAGGTGGATACGATCGCGATGCCGAGTCCGTTCATGACGCGGGGCATCTCGTCGCAGCCGGCGTAGATGCGCAGACCGGGCTTGGATACGCGGCGGATACCGCGGATGACCTGCTGCTTCTTGCCGGTGTACTTAAGGGTGACGCGAATGGTGCCCTGACCCCTGACTTCGTCGGGAATGATCTCGAATCCGGAGATGTATCCCTCGTTGGCGAGGATCTCGGCAATCGCCTTTTTCATGTTGGATGCCGGAATGTCAACGGTGGCGTGCTTCGCGCCCGAAGCGTTGCGAATCCGTGTGAGCATGTCGGCAATGACGTCTGACATTTGCATTGTGTTTTCCTCCATATGCAAGTTATATTTGCTTGCTGCCGTTCGCGGACGGCGGCATACCGGCGGTTAAACCCGGCCGCAGCTTAGTTTCCTTCCGGTATTGTGGGGTTTTGAAAGTTTGGTAACGCTTACCAGGATGCCTTTCTTACGCCCGGAATCTCGCCCTTGTAGGCAAGATTGCGGAAGCAGATACGGCAGATCCCGTATTTGCGGAGATAAGCGTGCGGACGTCCGCAGATCTTGCAGCGGTTGTAAGCTCTCGTGGAGAACTTGGGGGTGCGCTGCTGGCTGATGATCATTGATTTCTTGGCCATCTTCTCTTCCTCCGTCAAATTTCGGCAAACGGTGCGCCAAGCGCGCGGAGAAGCTCGCGGGCTTCCTCGTCGGTGTTGGCAGTGGTGACGAAACAAATGTCCATTCCGCGGATCTTGTCGACCTTGTCGTACTCGATCTCGGGGAAGATCAGCTGTTCCTTAAGTCCGAGAGCATAGTTGCCGCGGCCGTCGAAGGCGTTGGGGCTGATGCCCTTGAAGTCACGGACTCTGGGGAGTCCGAAGCTGAAAAGCTTGTCGACGAACTCGTACATTCTCTCGCCGCGGAGGGTAACCTTCGCGCCGATCTTCATGCCTTCGCGGACCTTGAAGTTCGCGACCGACTTGCGGGCGCTCGTCGCAACGGCTTTCTGACCGGTGATGAGAGTGAGGTCGCCGATGATGTTGTCGATGACCTTGGCGTTGTCTCTGGCCTCGCTCGAGCCGACGTTGATGACGACTTTAACGAGTCTCGGAATCTGCATAACGCTCTTGTATCCGAACTTCTTCATAAGGGCGGGAGCGATAACCTGAGTATACTGTTCTTTCAGTCTAGACATTTCTCTTTCCCTCCTTATCAGAATTCGTTGCCGCACTTGCAGCAGACGCGGATCTTCTTACCGTCCTTCAGGACGATCTTCGCACGGCGGCCGGCGTCGCATTTCGGGCAGTAAAGCGCGACCTTGCAGGCGTAGACGGCGGCTTCGGTATCGATCTTGCCGCCCTGGTCGCCCTGGCGTCTCGGCTTTACGTGCTTGGTAACGACGTTCACGCCCTCGACTATAACCTTGCCCTCCTTCGGGGAGGCGGCTATAACCTTGTGGGTGATGAGCTTGCCGTTCTTGTCTTTCTTTTCATTGTACCTTCCGGTGAGAAGCACAACGGTATCGCCTGTTTTGATATTCATCGTTTACTCTCCTTACCTTACAGTACTTCGGGTGCGAGCGAGAGTATCTTCAGATACTGCTTCTCGCGGAGTTCCCTCGCTACCGGCCCGAAAATACGGGTTCCGCGCGGGGTCTGGTCATCCTTGATGATGACTGCGGCGTTCTCGTCGAATCTGATGTAGCTTCCGTCGGCTCTCTTGACGCCGTGGGTGGTGCGAACGACAACGGCTTTGACGACGTCGCCCTTCTTGACCATTCCGCCGGGAGCGGCCTTCTTGACCGAGCAGACGACCACGTCGCCGATTCCGGCGTATCTGCGGCCGGTTCCGCCGAGGACGCGGATGCAAAGGAGTTCCTTGGCGCCGGTGTTGTCGGCAACCTTCATCCTTGATTCCTGCTGTAACATTTACGTATCCTCCCCGTCGATTATTTGGCCTTCTCTATCACTTCGACGACACGCCATCTCTTGGTCTTGGAAAGGGGTCTGGTCTCCATGATGCTGACCTTGTCGCCGATGCCGCACTCGTTGTTTTCGTCGTGCGCGTGCACCTTCAGGGTTCTCTTGATGATTTTACCGTAGATCGGATGCTTAACGTTGTCCTCAATGGCGACGGTAACGGTCTTGTCCATCTTGTCGCTTACAACGATTCCGACTCTGGTTTTTCTGAGATTTCTGTCTTCCATGATGCTCTCCTTACGCCTTCTTCTCGTTCATGACCGTCAGAATACGGGCTATGTCGTGCTTGACGGCGCTAATGCGGTTGGTATTCTCAAGCTGATTCACGGCAAGCTGAAACCTGAGATTGAAAAGTTCCTCCTTGAGCTCGGCGAGCTTGGACTCAAGCTGCTCTGCGCTCATGGCTCTGACTTCGCTGATTTTCATTCGCTGACCTCCTCGCCATCCGCGACTTCGTCTTTCATGACGAACTTGCATTTGATGGGAAGCTTGTGAGACGCGAGACGCATAGCTTCCTTGGCGTCTTCGGGGGAAACTCCGTCCATCTCGAACATAATGCGTCCGGGCTTTACGACGGCTACCCAGTATTCGACCGCGCCCTTACCGGAGCCCATACGGGTCTCGGCCGGCTTTTCGGTGATCGGCTTGTCGGGGAAGATCTTGATCCAGACTTTTCCTCCGCGCTTGATGTAACGCGTCATGGCGATACGGGCGGCTTCAATCTGGGCCGAAGTGATCCAGGCGGGTTCAAGAGCGCACAGGCCGTACTGACCGTAGGTTATCGTATTGCCGCGCGAGGCCTTGCCCTTAAGCCTTCCGCGCTGCTGACGGCGGAATTTGACTCTTTTCGGCATTAACATTAGTTCTTTCCTCCTTCTCTCGGAGCACCGGTCGCGGGCCGCGGAGCGCGCGGAGCGTGATTGCGGCGGTCGTTCCGGCTGGAGCCGTCTCTCGGACCGCGGTTGTCACCGGGTCTGCGGTCGCCTCTGCGGTCGTTCCGGCGGTCGCCGCCTCTGCGGTCGTTCCGACGGTCGTTCCGGCGGTCGTTTCTGCGGTCTCTTCCGGCTACGTTGAGAACTTCACCGTTGTAGATCCAGACCTTGACGCCGATCTTGCCGTAGGTGGTGTTGGCTTCCCAGAAACCGTACTCGATGTCGGCGCGGATGGTCTGCAGCGGGATGGTTCCCTCGTGGTAGCTCTCGGAACGGGCGATTTCGGCGCCGCCGAGTCTGCCGGAGCAGGTGATCTTGATTCCGCGGGCGCCGAGGCGCATCGTGTTGCGGATGGCCATCTTCATGGCGCGGCGGAAGGCAACGCGGCCTTCAAGCTGAGCCGAGATGTTCTCGGCGACCAGCTGGGCGTTCAGCTCGGGGTTTCTGATCTCGACGATGTTGAGCGAGACCGGAATCTGCTTGCCGTTGGCGTCCTTGCCGACGATCCCTTCGATCCTGGCTTTAAGCTTGTCGATGTTTTCGCCGTTTCTGCCGATGGCAACGCCCGGCTTGGCGCAGTGAACGCTGACCTTTACTCTGTACTGGTCGCGCTCGATCTCAACCTTCGGAACACCGGCCTTCTGAAGCTCGGTCTTGAGAAGTTTTCTGATCTTATAATCGGATACAAGAATATCTCCGAAAACCTCGTCCCTGACGCACCATCTGGAATCCCAGTCGCGGATAACGCCGACGCGGAGGCCGTGAGGATTAACTTTCTGTCCCATTACGCATTCTCCTTATTTTCTCTTTCGCTGACCGCGAGCGTCACGTGCGACGTCCTCTTGAGAATCCTGTCGCCCGAGCCCTTGGCGCGGGGCTGATATCTCTTGAGAGTCGGTCCGGGGCATACAAAGCACTCGGAAACGTAGAGGTTCGAGGCATCCATCGAGAAATTGTGCTCGGCGTTGGCAATCGCGCTCTTGAGCAGCTTCGCAAGCTCGGGAGAGGCGGCCTTGGGGGTGTTCTTAAGTATAGCCATCGCGGTATCGGTATCCTTGCCGCGGATGAGGTCGAGAACTATCTTGACCTTGCGGGGAGAGATCCGCAGATATTTAAGATAAGCTTTTGCTTCCATAATACTGATAAGATCCTCCTCAATTATTTACCGTTGTTCGACGTCTTCGATCCGGCGTGGCCCTTGAAGGTCCTGGTCGGAGCGAACTCGCCGAGACGGTGACCGACCATATCCTCGGTCACGTATACCGGAACGTGCTTTCTTCCGTCGTGAACGGCGATGGTGTGTCCGACGAAATCAGGGAATATTGTCGAAGCGCGGGACCAGGTCTTGATGACCTTTTTCTCGTTCTTCTCGTTCATGGCGCAAATACGGTCGTAAAGCTTCTGCTCGACGAACGGGCCTTTATTAAGACTTCTGCTCATATCTATATTCCCTCCTTATTTGGCGTTCCTGTGTTTTACGATATACTGCTCGGTTCTGGACTTGTGCTTGCGGGTCTTGTAACCGAGAGCGGGCTTGCCCCAGGGAGTGAGCGGGCCGGGATGCCCGACAGGCGATTTACCTTCTCCTCCGCCGTGGGGATGGTCGCAGGGGTTCATGACCGATCCGCGGACGGTGGGACGGATTCCCTTGTATCTGGTCTTGCCGGCTTTACCGACCTTGACCGTGTCGTGCTCGATGTTGCCGACCTGGCCGATGGTAGCTTTGCAGTTCATCGGAACGATTCTCACTTCGCCCGAGGGAAGACGGATCATAGCTGTTCCGTTCTCCTTGGAAAGAAGCTGAGCGGCGGTTCCGGCGCTTCTGACAAGCTGTCCGCCCTTGCCGGGATGGAGCTCGATGTTGTGAATGTAGGTACCGACCGGGATGTTGGCCATCGGCAGGGTGTTGCCCGGCTTGATGTCGCAGTCGGCGCCCGAGTAGACCTTGTCACCGACGCTGAGGCCGACGGGAGCGATAATGTAGCTCTTTTCGCCCGAGGCGGTCTGAAGCAGCGCGATGTAGGCCGAACGGTTGGGGTCGTATTCGATACCGACGACGGTGGCTTCCTCGGAACCGAGTCTGCGGAAGTCGATGATGCGGTCTTTGACCTTGTTTCCTCCGCCTCTGTGTCTGACGGTGATCTTGCCGTTGTTGTTTCTGCCGGAGTGTTTCTTCTTGATGACGATCAGGCTCTTCTCGGGCGTGAACTTGGTGAGCTCCTCGAAGGAGGGAACGCTCATGTGACGCCTCGAGGGAGTAGTCGGCTTATACTTGATAGTAGGCATTTATATGTCCTCCTGTCAGTTGAGACCGTCGAAGAACGCGATGGTCTTGGAATCCTCGGTGAGAGTGACTATCGCCTTCTTGGTGGCGGCGGTGTAACCGGCAACGTAGCGGGTTCTTCTTTTCTTGCCTCTGACGTTCATCGTGTTGACCGATTTGACCTTGACTCCGAACGCCTTTTCGACGGCTTCGGCGATCTCGGGCTTGGTGGCAGAAGGCTGAACCTTGAACACGTACCTCTTGTTTTCCATCATTGCCATGCTCTTTTCGGTGATAACCGGGCTGATAATGACGTCATAAATCGATTTTTCCATTAGTTCTCCTCCTTGTCGTACACCTGCGTCAGCTTTTCGACGGCTTCGCGGGTGATGACGAGCTTCTCGGCATTGACGATCTCATACACGTTGAGCGTGCTGTAAAGGGTCGTTGCCGCGGCCGGAAGGTTGCGGCAGCTGCCGACGACGAACTTGTCGGCAACCGGAAGAACGAGCAGGGTCTTGAGGTCCTTCTTGTCCTTCTTAAGACCGAGATTCTCGAACATTTCGACGATCTTCTTGGTCTTGTATCCTTCAACCTTGCACTCATCGAGGACGATGAGGTTGCCCGACGCCGCTTTGTCGGTGAGAGCGCTGAAGAGAGCGAGTCTCTTTGTCTTCTTGTTGATATCGGTGCGGTAGGATCTCGGCTTGGGTCCGAGAGCGATTCCGCCGTGAGTCCACTGGGGCGATCTGGTCGAACCCTGACGCGCGCGTCCGGTTCCCTTCTGTCTCCAGGGCTTCTTTCCGCCGCCGCTTACTTCGGCGCGGGTTTTGGTTGACTGGGTTCCCTGTCTCTGGTTGAGCAGGAAGGCTCTGACAGCGGAATGAACCGCGGTGTCGTTGATCTCGGCGCCGAAAAGCTTTTCGGACAGCTCAATCTCGCCGACTTCCTGACCGGCCATATTAACTACTTTAACGCTAAGCATTTTTCATTCCTCCTCTGCCGCTCACGCCTTGACCGAATCGCGTACGAACACGATTCCGCCCTTGGCGCCCGGAATGGCTCCGCGAACCGCGATCAGGTTGTTTTCCGGCCAGATCCTCACAACGTTGAGGTTCAGGATGGTGACCTGCTCGTTTCCGTACTGACCTGCCATCTTCTTGTTCTTGAAGACTCGCGACGGGTCGGAGTTAGCGCCCATCGAACCGACTTCGCGGTGAACAGGGCCGACGCCGTGCGTCATTCTCAGTCTGTGATGGTTCCATCTCTTGATAACGCCGGTGTATCCGCGGCCCTTGGTCGTACCGGTAACGTCGACTTTTTCGCCAACGGCGAAGGTTTCGACAGATACGACGTCGCCCACGTTGTAGCCCGAGCAGTCGTCAAGGCGGAATTCCTTGAGATGCTTCTTGACGGTGAGTCCGTTCTTTTCGAAGTGTCCTTTTTCGGGTTTGTTCACGCTCTTCTCGCGGGCGTCCTCAAATCCGAGCTGAATGGCATCGTAGCCATCCTTTTCGACCGTTTTTCTCTGCGACACTGTGCAGGGACCGGCCTGGATTACCGTTACCGGAATCGCGTTTCCGGCTTCGTCGAAAATCTGGGTCATGCCGATTTTCTTTCCGATAATTCCCTTTTTCATTTTTCCTCCTGCAGGTTATTGGTTGACGCTTTGAATTTTCCCGTCGCGGGATTACGCCAACTTGACCGGCAAACGCCCCGGGAAGGGGCCTTGCGGATTAACTTTCTTTGTCAGATGACGATCTGGATGTCGACTCCGGCGGGAAGCTCGATGTTCATAAGCTCGTCGGTGAGCTTCTTGGTGGGCTTCCTGATATCGATCAGTCTCTTGTGGTTGCGGAGCTCAAACTGCTCGCGGCTGTCCTTGTATTTATGGACGGCACGGAGAATCGTGACGATCTCCTTCTCGGTGGGAAGCGGGACGGGGCCCGAAACTTCGCATCCGTTGCGCTTAGCGACTTCGATGACCTTTTTGGCCGCGGCGTCGATAAGGGTGTGATCGTAGCTCTTCAGACGGATTCTGAGGGTATCTTTTGCTGCCATGTTTTTCCTCCTTTTCCGGAACGCGTGACGCGCGTATATAAATAAAATGTAGTCCTCTGCGCATGCGCGCCTTCCGATTGGCGAAGCATCCTTTAGACACCGCCTCGGGCGTTCCTTTTCCCGGCCATACAAAAGCCGAAACCCTCCAACCGCGTGATCGGAACGGAAGGAAGATTCCGGATCGTACACGCAAAAGCGTACGGGACGGACGGACCGTCCGACGGAACCCTTATGAACGTCGGGCTCCGCGGCGTCTTTTGTGCTTCGCATCGCCGGAAATCAGGCGTTTACATACCTCTTTCCGACTTCTCGGCGAAAATTCCCCGCTGTTCAACGCGGCAACCTTTCGCTTCAACGCAAAAATCGCACATCAGACTCGCCAATTATATCACACAAGAATAAAAAAAGCAACAGATTTTCAAAAAAAATTTACAATTTCTTTGAAAAATCGTTGCTTTTTTGTTGTTACAGTCTTTTTTCGGAAGATTGTTTCTCAGCTGTTGGCTTTTTTGAGCCGTTCGCACCTGTCGGTCAGCAGCTCCCTCAGCCAATCGGGAGACACGACCTCGGCGTCGGGGTCGCAGGCGAGCAGCATGCCGGCAAAGAAGCCGGGATTTCGGAACTCGCAGTCGTAAACGCCGCCCTTCGATCTCGAGACCACGAAGCGGCCGAGTTCGCCCGCGGCAATCTTGGAGGAAAGCCGGACTCTCGCGGTGTACGGAATCGTCATCTGTATTCCTCCGGATTCTCCGTCGGAGGCGTTTATCGCGGAAACCGTGCTTTCGGATTCGTTTCCGCCTATCCATTCGGGCAGATCGAACCGCGACGTGTATTCGAATCCCTCGCGCGAGGCGTTGTATTTAAGCGGGGCTCCGATCTGCCGCAGGAGCCGGACGTCCCTGTGGGCCTGAGCTTCGGAAATTCCGAATCTGTCGCACAGGCGCGACGAGTTCGGGTAACTTCCTCCCTTCACCCGCTCGTGAAGCCAGATAATCCGTTCCGCGGCAAAGCCGCGCGCGCTTTTCAGCGCCGAAAGTCCGTCAGGTTTCATCGGGTCGGTTCTCCTTGGTATCGTTTTCGGTTATTCCGGCTTCTTCCCCGCCGGCGTCATCCGGGGCCGCGCTGCTATCCGTCCCGTTCTCTTCTGTTTCGGGATCCGCTTCGGAAACCTCGGCGTCGGTACATTCGGGATCGCCGAGATATCCGTCTCCGCTCCGCGACGCACGGGCGATTTTCCGGATAAAGAGCAGCGTCCTGATCCAGACAAGAACTCCTATGATGAGACAGAAGACGCCTTCAATAAAGAGCGCTCCGTTCTTTTCGAGGCCGCACAGATACCCGGCGGCCGTCGCGGTGCCCGCGCAGAAGCACACGGCGAATGTTATCAGAGAAAAAGTGAAATACAGTTTCGGTTTCGCGTATTCTGCGGGCAGGAGGAACCTGACCTCGAGCAGCATCCAGAGCATGACGCAGATCAGCGCGAGCTCGACGGCCAGTTTCCCGGGGGCGTTGATTGCCAGGGTCATATCGAAATATACCGTGCCGATACCGGCGACCGCCCTGAAAGCCACGCACAGCCCGAGCACCGTCAAAAGGCCCCTGCGGCCCTTTCCGCCGGCCGCTCTCAGAAGAAAGTACAGGGCGGAAGTGACGCAGAAAACGATCGCCAGAACCGAGAGAACAACCGACACTCTCCCCGCCCGGTTCGAGGAATAGGACAGATACGACCTGTCGAAATACACCTTCTTCGACTCGAACGTCAGGATTAAATCCCTGACGCGGTAGGCGCCCTCGAAAAGGAGCATAAACCCGACGAAGTCAAGAGACGCAGTCGACAAGCCGGAGGAATAGTCGATCCGGACGGGCATCCCCCCGCGCGGAATAATAAAATAGGTAGAAACCGCGCAAAGCAGGAAGGAGGCGCTCACCGCCAGCGCCGCGGGCGGCAGCCAGGACGACGAGGCAAAATAGCCGACGTCCTTGTCAAAGGAAAAAATCACCGCAACGATCCAGAAAGCCGCGGATAATACGGCAAGAACGGTCTGCGCTCCGAAGAAGGAGGCGGCTTTTGCGTATATATCAGCCGCGGACGCCTCCGCGGGCGCCTCACTCTTCTCTTCCGCCGCTGTATTTTCAGTCAGATCCGACATTTTACAACTCCCGAGAAAGCATATTGCAAGTTATTATAATACCTTTTTGTTAACAGAGTGTTAACAATTAATTGAATTGTATTTTTTTCAAAAAAACCGTTGACAAAATAAAAAAATAGTAGTATAATACTGCCTGTTATCCAAAGACAGCAGGTTCCAGTAAAAGCGAAAGCCACCCTGCCGAGGAAAATTGATCTCTTTTTGAATAGGTTCAATTCTTCTTTCGCGGCAGTATGTCTTTCGGAAGAAGGATTTTTATTTTTTCGAAAAGGAGGAAACAACATGCCCAGCAAATCGGTACTTGAAGCAAAGCAGCAGATAGTCGAAGAGCTTACCGAGAAGATCAAAAGTTCGGTATCCGGCGTGGTAGTTAACTACCAGGGCATTACCGTTGAGGACGACACAAAGCTTCGCAAGGCAATGCGTGAAGCCGGCATCACATACAGAGTCGTTAAGAACTCGCTCACCGGAATGGCCTGCGCCAACTGCGGCTACGAAGGAATCAAGCAGTATCTTTCCGGAATGACCGCCATAGCGGTCAGCCCCAGCGACGCCGTCGCCCCGGCCAAGATTCTCAAGGAATACGCCGATAAGATCGAATCGTTCAAAATTCTCGCCGGTTACGTCGAAGGCGAAGTCATCGACGCCGAGGGTGTCGAAAGACTCGCGAAGATTCCGAACAGAGAGACGCTTATCACACAGCTGCTCGTTTGCGTACGTTCACCGCTCGTAAACTTCGTTTACGTTCTCGACCAGGCCGCCAAAGCCGGCCAGACCCCCGCGGAAACCGCGGAGACACCCGCGGAAGCTTGATTTTCCGCAACACATCATTTACGGAGGATAAATAATTATGGCTAACGAAAAAATCACCGCCATCCTTGACGAAATCAAGGGGCTTTCCATTCTTGAACTTGCGGAACTCGTATCCGCCGCCGAAGAGCTCTTCGGAGTTTCCGCCGCCAACATCACCGCCGGTGCTGCCGCCGGTGCCGGCGCCGCCGCCGCTCCCGTTGAAGAGGAAAAGACCGAGTTTGACGTCATTCTCGCCAGCTTCGGCTCCAACAAGCTCCCCGTCATCAAGGTCGTCAGAGAGATCACCGGCCTCGGACTGAAGGAAGCCAAAGAGCTTGTCGAATCTGCTCCCAAGGCCATCAAGGAAGGCGTCTCCAAGGACGAAGCCGAGTCCATCAAGGCTCAGCTCACCGATGCCGGCGCCACCGTCGAAATCAAGTAAAAATTCCGAAAGATCCACTGTCTTTGAAAAAGACCGCGCGGGTCGCCCGGCTTTTGCCGGCGCCCGCGCGGTTTTTTTACGTGAGTCAGTTATTTCGGCTCTACTCCCGTTTTCGTTGATGAGGGATAAGATTGCTTCCATTTGGGGATTTATGACCGTTTTTCAGAGCGGTCCCTGATGCTACATCATTTCGTATTTCAATTTCATCATAGTAGTAATTCTGCTTATTGAATTTAAGACGCTTTCTTAAAAGACATCGTTCTTCTTTTTCTAATACATTCGCAATTTTGAACTCAACATATTGTTTTATGCTTTTACTACTTGAATTATAAATGATTGAAAGTATTGATAAAGCTTTATTCCTGCATTCAAGATTTCCTGTCAATATTTCATTAAAAACAATATCCACCTCACGTTCACTAAAAAAACTGAAAAAAGCTAATGCGTTCAGCAAATAACCTCTGGCCCCAATTGTTTTACTATCTTCTAGCAAGTCCGAAACTATAGTTATAAACTCTGTATTTGATCTACATGGCTTTTTTAACAAATCAGCAAATCCTCCCCATATTAGCGGGCTGTTTGTACTCTTTAAAATCTCAAAATAGAGCGGCCAGTTTTCTTTACATATGGGAAGTTTTTCCAAGGCGTCACAAATAGCGACATTTTTTTCATTAAACACCAGCATTTTCGTTAATCAGGAAACGACACCCTAAGGTTTTCCAAATATCATACATTTCATCACAGACTTCTTTACTGTCTATATCCATGCCATTGTTGCCCGGATGACAAACCCTATTATTCCAAGTATGATAATTGTTATATGGATCGCACACGCTCCTCCAAGCAATATTTTGCAAATTTTGTAACAATGGTTTATCACCGCATAACGTAGCAAAACAATTGAAAAAGCAACAATACATATCCCAAGCAGGACAATCAT
>JAGDAM010000078.1 GCA_017959485.1 Clostridia bacterium | reverse complement strand
TGAGTCGTTTGTAAGTGCCTCCGGCGTTTCTCTCATCCGTCGCCCGTTCGGGCGACACCTTCCCCGGAGGGGAAGGCGATAATTTCGAATTTTGAGTTATCCCCTTGCTTTACTCATCTTCCGAGTTTAAGCTCCTCCGCGTTCAGGAGGATCACTCCGTCGATTCCCTTGCAGAGCGCTTCGAGTTCGGCGCGGGTTCCGGGGTAGCTGACCGTCTTTATCGCGTCGCAGCCGGTAAACGCGTAGTTGGCGACCGTCTTCAGCGACGCCGGAAGAGATACCGAAGCGAGAGACAGGCAGGAATTGAAGGCGTACGGGCCGATCGCCTCGAGGCCTTCGGGGAGAACTGCCGACGTCAGCGAATCGCATCTTTTGAACGCCCTGTCGCCTATCGTTTTAAGTCCCGAACCGAACGAAATGCTCTCAAGCTTCGCGCAGCTTGCAAAAGCGCTCGCGCCTATTTCCTTGACGCTGTCGGGAATCGTAACCGATGACAGCGATTCGCAGCTGTAAAATGCACGCTCTCCGATCACGGTCACCGTCATCGGGATCTCGACCGACAGCATGAAATCTGCGTAAAAGAAGATTCTCGCGGAGAGCGCCGTCACAGGCGTGCGTTCGAATACTGCCGGGATACGTATGTTTCCGTCGCCCGCGTAGACGTCTTTGTTGAAGGAAAGGGCTCCGTCGGCGTTGACCGAGAACCATGGTGCGCTCTTTGAGTCGAGTATGAGCGGGTCGTCAAGTCCGCTCACTTTTTTCGCTCCCTCGAAGACGTACTTCTCGGCAAGTTCCCGCGCGTCGGACCAGTCTCCGAGTTCGGACATTATATCCGCCGCCTCGAAGAATTTTCCCTCTCCGGCGAGCGCCACAGCCTCGCCGTACCGCCGTTCCGGAAGTATTTTCGTTTTGTACAGCTTTACCGCGTAAACCGCAGCGAAGACCGCCGCGGCAAGCGCGAGCGCAGCCGCCGCGATGACGATCGCGGTTTTTCGCAGCGCGCGGATACGTTTCGCGCGTCCTCTCGAGGCGGCGCGTTCGGCGTAAAGCGCCTGCCGTTCGGACGACGTCAGCCGCCTTCCGGCACCGCCGGCTCCTTCTTCCGGGGACGTTCCCCCGGTCTTTTTTTCTTCGTCCATCTTCCTGTTATCTTTCTTCGCGTTCATGGAAGTATTTGACCCGGTGCGCCCAGATGCTGTGGACGAATCCGATCATAAGGTAGACCGAGGTCACCGACGACCCTCCGTAGCTGATAAAGGGAAGCGTGATTCCGATGACGGGCAGGCGCGCGAGGCACATGCCGACGTTCTCGGCGGTCTGGAGCATAAGCATGCCGGCGATTCCGATGCAGATCAGGGAGCCGGTCTTTTTTCTTGATTTGAATCCCACGTAGAGCACGCGGACTATGAGCGCCGCAAGCAGTCCTATCGTCAGTATGCCGCATAATACGCCGAACTTTTCGCACAGCGACGAAAAGGCGAAATCGTTCTCGCAGGCGTAAAGCCGCTTATAGACCGATCCGCCGTTGAGTCCGTTGCCGAACAGCCCTCCGCGGGCGATGCATTCACGGCCGAGCAGCGGCTGCATTCCCTTGCCGAGAGGGTCGCCCTCGGGGTTGAATCCGTAGATGATGCGAAGCTGCTGGTCCTCGCGAAGATGCGGCCAGATATACGGGAAGGCGATAACCGCCGCGGCGGCTGCGCCGAGAAAGTAAAAAAGATTGAGTCCGGCTCCGAAGAGCATGATCGCGGTTATCCCGACGAAGACGAGCGCCACCCCGAGGTCACCGGACAGAAGGATCAGCCCGATGACGAGCCCGGCGTGGAGCACGAGCGTCAGCAGCGGAAGCGGCCGGTTTATCCTGTTTCCGACGAGATCAAGGTGCTTGGCGAAAGTGATTATAAAGGAGAGTTTCGCGAATTCGGAGGGCTGTATTCCGAATCCTCCCAGAAAGAGCCAGCTCTTATTGGCGCCTTCCGCGGTGCCGAAAACCAGCGTCAGAGTGAGGACGGCGATTTCGGCGACCGCCACCGGTACCCAGAGGCGCCGGACAATCACCTCGTAGTCGACGGTGGAAATTGCGAGCGCGAGCACCGAGCCGACCGCCGACGCCGCGAGCTGCATAAAGAAGTTGCCCATCGACACCCCGGACGCGTCCCTTATCCCGTAGATGGTAAGCAGACTTAGGATCGAGAGCAGGGAGGTGAAGATAAGAAGGAGGGGATCGAATGAACTCAGCCGCTCCTTCAGCGAAGTGTTGAATTCTTTCACGGTCTCCTCCTTTCCGACGGGGGCAGTATTCGCCGTTCCGGCGAGGTAAATTCGGCTTTGCCGAGCTAAATTATGCTTTGCATAGCTAAATTCGGCTTCGCCGAGCTAAATTCGGCTGTGCCGAGCTAAAATGGCGAATTTAATTTAGCTGTCCAGAAGGGACAATTCAGCTATCTTACGCAGTAAGATAATTTAGCTGCCGCGAAGCGGCAATTTAGCTATCGAGCGAAGCGAGATAATTTAGCTGCCGCGAAGCGGCAATCTGCCGTTCGCGAGACAGCTTTAAATCAGTACTGTCTTCCCCAGACCACCATATGTTTGGCGGGGCGTCCGCAGCAGACGCAGACGTCTGAAATCTTTTCCTCTTCAAAGGGAATGCAGCGGGATTTGACTCCGCCGGTATCGTCCTTTATCCGGTCCTCGCAGGCGCTGTCTCCGCACCACATGGCTTTGATGAAGCCGGTTTTTTCTTCCGCGATCTTCAGAAACTCTTCGTATGACGCCGCGATCGAGGTGCGCTCGGCGAGATTCTTCGCGGCTCTTTCGTAAAGCTCGGCTCTGACCTTTTCGAGAGCATCGGCGACCGCCTCTTCAAGTCCGTCGAGAGAGACGACCGTCTTTTCTCTCGTGACGCGCGAGACGAGAACGCAGCAGTTGTTTTCGATGTCGCGAGGACCTATTTCGAGACGGAGCGGCACGCCCTTCATCTCGCACTGCGAGAACTTCCAGCCGGTGCTGTTTTCGCTGTCGTCGACCTTTACGCGGAAGCGTCCGGACAGCAGCGAGGCGATCTCCGCGGCTTTCTCAAGCACGCCTTCCTTATGCTGAGCGATCGGGATGATCGCGAGCTGGACGGGAGCCACGGCGGGAGGAAGCACAAGTCCGTTGTCGTCTCCGTGAGCCATGATTATGGCGCCTATCATGCGGGTCGAAACGCCCCACGAGGTCTGGAAGGGATATTTAATCGAGTTGTCTCTCGCGGTGTAGGTGATGCCGAAGGCGCGGGCGAATCCGTCGCCGAAGAAGTGCGAGGTGCCGCCCTGAAGCGCGAAGCCGTTGTGCATCATCGGTTCGACGGTGTAGGTCTCGACGGCTCCGGCGAATTTTTCCTTCTCGGTCTTGCGTCCGCGGACGACCGGGATGGCGAGCTGCTTTTCGTAAAAGTCGGCGTAGACTTCGAGCATACGGAGAGTTTCCTCTCTCGCCTCCTCCTCGGTCTCGTGCATGGTGTGACCCTCCTGCCAGAGGAATTCCGACGTGCGGAGGAAGGGCCGAGTCGTCTTTTCCCAGCGGACGACGTTGCACCACTGGTTGTAAAGCTTCGGCAGGTCGCGGTAGGAGTGGATTATGTTTTTGTAGTGCTCGCAGAAGAGCGTTTCCGACGTCGGTCTGATGCAGAGGCGCTCGGAAAGCTGCGCCTGCCCGCCGACGGTGACCCAGGCGCACTCGGGAGCGAAGCCGGCGACGTGGTCCTTCTCGCGCTGGAGGAGCGATTCGGGGATGAACATCGGCATATACACGTTCTCGTGTCCGAGACGCTTGAACTCGGCGTCCATCAGCCGCTGAATGTTTTCCCAGATCGCGTATCCGTAGGGACGG
>JAGDAM010000077.1 GCA_017959485.1 Clostridia bacterium | reverse complement strand
TTCCATTCATACTGCTCGACGTTGCCGCGCATATGGACGGTGAAGGTGCGGTCGAGAGCGGCCGACTCGGGAAGTTCGTCGTCGATCCATTCTCTTCCGAAATCGTCAAGGCGCTTTGTCTCCTCGGGCGTCGACTGATCGTCGGTCGAAGCGGAGGGCGTATTGCCTGAAGTGGAAGCGGGTGTTCCGGCGGCGGTGGTGCCGTCTCCTCCTACGTTGTTCTTCGCACAGGCGACAAGCGCCGAGCCGATCAGAAGAAGGGCGAGCAGGATCGCGAGTATTCTTGCTGTTCTGCCGTATTTCATTTTTACCTCCTCAACAATAAATGATTTAACACGTTTATTATACAATAAAAGGCGGACTATTGTCAACCGGAAACTGAGTTTTTTAGGAAACCGTCGCGCAGTCGCGCAGCACGGGCGAAGACGGTCCCATCTTCCAGACGGAGGAGAAATCGAATCCCGCGAATGTCGCCGAATTCGACAGCCGGTCCGCGGTGATGTTTTCTACGACGGTGTGTCTCGTCTCTTCTCCGGCCGGAAGCGTGCGGCCGTATCTCGGCATCGCCAGATAGTATTCCCGCGACGTGCTGACGCAGTAGTTGTGTTCGGTCTGTCCGAAGAAGACGTCCGCTTTCCCTTCGGCGCTTCCCGACTTGCAGTTGTAATAGGTGTGTCTGTCGTAGACGCACCCGATGAGCGAACCGTTCGCTATCGCGGTATCGCTGACCCAGGGATCATTAAGGAAGGTCACCTGTCCCGAGGCGTAGCAATTGTAAACGGTCAGGGCGTAGCGGCTTTCGTCGCTCTTTACGTGGAATGTCGATTCCATGCACCCGATCAGAGAGCCTGCGGGATTGCGGTATCTGAGCCAGATCTGCGCCATCCAGTTGTCCTGGCAGTCGCTCCATGTGCCGGAGCTGACTACGTCGCCGGTCGAATAGCAGTCGTGTATCACGTTGTCGAAAGTGCCGTGACCGACAAGACCTCCGCAAAAGGCGGCGCCGTATCCCGTCCCGGTCGTGCGGACGCTTCCGGTTGCAAAGCAGAAGGAGACCTCCGGTGCCGATACGTCGTTGGAGATATCGTCAAGCAGTCCGATCAGTCCCCCGGCGTTCATACCCGACACGGTGACCGAAGCCGTTGACGAACTGCGGGTGACGCTCGCGTCGCTGTCGTTTCCGATCAGTCCTCCGACGTTGGACCCGCCGCGGATCTCGCCCGACGAGGCACAGCGCGAGACTGACGGGGCGGTATACTTATCGGTCGTCTCGTTATAGAAAGCGGACGCGAAACCGATCAGGCCGCCGACGTTCTCGGCTCCGTTTAGAAGCGTCACCTCCGCGCGGCAGCCGGTGAACGAGCTTCCATCGGCTTTTCCCGCAAGTCCGCCGAAGTAGCCGCAGCCGTACTGGGCGCGTCCGGAAAGCGTCCCGCTGACCGAACAGTTTTCCACCTTCGAGAGGACAAAACAGCCCGAAAGGATGCCGCAGTTGTACGCGGCGCCGTTAATCTCGGCTCCGGTCACGTTCAGGTTCGCGAAGGTTGCCTCGCGAACCGATCCGAACAGGCCGACGAACGTGCAGGATTCATCGTCCGCCTCGATCTTAAGACCGGTTATGCTGAAACCGTTACCGTTGAAATTGTTCCGGAAAGGAGCCGATTCGCTGCCTATCGGCACCCACGACGAATAGGAGCCGAGGTCGATATTCGCTGTCTGAACGAAGTACAGACCTTTTTTCGACAGGTAATCTCTGACTTTGTTGAGCTGCGCGGCGGTCGCGACCCGGTAGGGATCCGACGCGGTGCCGCTGCCCTGAATCGCGTTCGGATCGACCAGCTTGTCCACGTAGCTGTCTTTGTAACTGTAGCCGCACCGCGAACAGGTGTGACCGGTGTATCCCTGCGACGTATACGTCGGAGCCACGACATTATCGGTAAAGACGTGCCCGAGCGCCGGCACCGTCTGCTGCGCCTGAAGGACGGCTCCGCATACCGAACAGTGTTCGCCGGCGGTCTTGCCCGCGGCGGTGCAGGTCGCGGCAACCGCCTTGTCGGAAACGGTTTTGTGACCGGCCGCCGGAAGCGTCTTCCCTTCCGCGACGGTCCTACCGCAGGACTCGCAGACGGTATCTCCGCTGTATCCGGGAGTCGTGCAGCCGGGAGCCACCGCTCCGACCGTCCTGACGTTTGAGTGAGGACACTCGGTAACCGCCTCGGTAGTCTCTTCGGCGGTAGTCTCTTCGGCCGTCGTTTCTTCGACGGTAGTTTCTTCGACCGTCGTTTCTTCAACGGTAGTTTCTTCGACCGTCGTTTCATCGGCGGTCGTTTCATCGGCGGTCGTTTCCTCGAAGGCAGTCTCTTCGGAATCCGTTGATTCGGATATTATTTCAGACGTATTTTCCTGTTC
>JAGDAM010000076.1 GCA_017959485.1 Clostridia bacterium | reverse complement strand
AAAGGTCCTCCCCTACGGGTTGACTGCGTTACTTTTAGGCTGATATCATCAAATTTGGTATATGGACGGTAACAAACTCCCCGACAGAAAAAGAATACGACTCGACTCATACTGCAATTCAAAATCCATAAACGATTCTCGCTTCAAAAACGTCAAAGGCACATTATTCGCCGCATACTCAAACGATAACTGCTAAACCCGTAGGGGAGGACCTTTAATTTCGCACCGCGAAATATGTCCTCCCGCAAACCGAAAAACGATTCCTGATACAGAACCGTTAGAGGCACATTATTCAATACTAGCCTCCTGTTTCATACTCTGCGCGTCTCACGTAACGGGAGGACGACATTTCGCGAAGCGAAATGGAAAGGTCCTCCCCTACGGGTTGACTGCGTTACTTTTAGGCTGATATCATCAAATTTGGTATATGGACGATAACAAACTCCCCGACAGAAAAAGAATACGACTCGACTCATACTGCTATTCAATGTCCGGAAGGTATTTTATTACCGTTTGCGCTCAAGACAAGCGCCCGATTTTCTCCCGGATTATTGAACGCCACTATCAATGCGATAGTTGCAGAAACGTGTCGCCGTACGTCACGGAGTTAACCGATCTCGGAAAAATCGTTGAAGATGCCATTCTTTCTCTGAGCAGCACCTTTCCTCTTGTGAGCGTTCCGTGCTACGTTATTATGCCGGACCACATCCATATGATACTCAGCAGGCAATCGGGATCATCGCAAAAAGACTCGTCTGTCCCGACGATTATTATGTATCTGAAAAACAAAGTTCTTTATAATGCCAGAAAGCAGCTGGGCGTTTCAGACGTATTTCAGAGATCTTTCTACGATCACGTCATCAGAAGCGATAATGATTATGAGGAAACGGTCAAATACATCCGCAACAACCCCGCGCGCCGATATCTGAAAAATCATCCGCGCAAACCCGGCGATGACTAACAATTATCATTGAAAAACAGGAGGTCCCCGTGAAACCGCTTATGAGGAAAAATCTGCGCAACCGGCTGATCTCCTGCTCGATCGGGATAATTGTATTCTTGTCGGCGTTCGCGTTTTTGTGTCTGATCCTTTCCGTCATTTTCCGACTTTTTCACGCGGGATACGCGGCATGGATAATTTTTGCTGCGGGAACGGTTTTTTTATCGGTCGTATATTATCTCACGATACGCAGATGTATTCTTAAACCGAACCGCGAAACGCTGAGCAAAACTGCCGCGGCCGGAATTGCCCTGTCTCCGTCGATCTTCAATGAAAACGCGGAAGAGCCGTATTTTATCACACGCGACGGAATGCTGGTCTGCTCCTCCGGCGTTTGTTTTACCGACAAAATTACGCGCGTCGAGCCGAAGAGAGAACGGCTTTTCGATATCTCAATTTCGGACAGAGATTCCTACCGTCTCAGACAGCTTCACGGCGGCGGAGTTCAAACGACCTTCGCCGTAATTGATGAAAACGGAGATAACGGAGCGATATATAAGAATTACGTGCTTCTTTCGCCGGACAGAAAAAAGGCAAATGAAGAATACGACCGTCTGATAAAGGATCTCAAACAGATCAATCACGATTTCCGCGCCGTCGATTTCGGAGTGACCGAAGACGCGTGGGAAGAATAGGAGCCGACAATGCAAAAAAACGTCCTTAACACCGATTTTTCCGGAAAAGTTGCCGTCGTAACTGGCGCCGGAGGCGTTCTCTGCTCGGGCTTTTCAAAGGTTCTCGCCAGAGCCGGCGCGCACGTCGCGCTGCTCGATATCAACGCCGAAGCTGCTGAAAAGGTCGCCGCGGAAATCCGCGAAGAGGGGGGCGACGCCCGCGCCTACGCCAGCGACGTGCTTTCGCGCGACGTCTGTTTTTCTGTCGCCGACCGCGTCGAACGCGAACTCGGCAAATGCGATATCCTTATCAACGGAGCCGGCGGAAACAATCCACGCGCCACGACAGACAAGGAGTATTACGAGCCGGGCGATCTCGACTCTGACGTCAAGTCGTTCTTCGATCTCGACCGTGACGGAGTCGGCTTCGTTTTCAATCTGAATTTTCTCGGCACGCTGATCCCGACCCAGGCCTTCGCACGCCAGATGCTCGGCCGCAAGGGCTGCTCGATACTGAATATCAGCTCGATGAACGCGTTTACGCCTCTGACGAAAATCCCGGCGTATTCGGGAGCGAAGGCCGCCGTCAGCAATTTCACGCAGTGGCTGGCCGTCCATTTTTCAAAAGAGGGCATACGCGTCAACGCCATTGTCCCCGGCTTCTTCTCGACGAAGCAGAACGCTTCTCTTCTCTGGAATCCAGACGGAACTCCGACGCCGCGTACCGGAAAGATTCTCGCCGCGACTCCGATGGGACGCTTCGGCGAAACGAAAGATCTCGAGGGAGCTCTGCTTTTCCTTCTTGACAACGACGCCGCCGGGTTCATCACCGGCGTCACCCTCCCCGTTGACGGCGGTTTTTCCGCCTATTCGGGCGTATAAGAGCGAAAATGGAAAAGAAAAGGATCGTCATACTCGGCTGCGAGAATTCGCACGCCGCGACTTTTCTCGGTTTTCTGCGCGACCGTCCCGAAAAGTACCCGGACATCGAGGTCGCGGGCGTCTTCAGCGAATTTGAAGGAGCCGGAGAAAAACTTGCCGAAACCTTCGGAGTACCGCTGCTTCCCTCCTTCGACTGCCTCGCCGGCAGCGTCGACGGAGTCGCCGTCACCGCGAGGCGGGGAGCCGATCATCTGAGATTTGCCCGTCCCTATATCCGGTCGGGCGTGCCGATGTTCATCGACAAGCCGATAACCGCGTCGGAAGATGAAGCAGTCGAACTCGCGCAAACCTGCAAAGCGGCCGGAGTCCGGCTTACCGGCGGTTCCTGCTGCGTTCACTGCGATATGGTACGCGAGCTGAAGGCGAAGGTCGCCTCCGCGGGAGCGCTCGGCGGATTTGTCAGAGCCCCGATCAGTCTTGAAAACGACTTCGGCGGATTCAGCTTCTACGCACAGCATCCGGTCGAGATCCTTTGCGAGATCTTCGGCAGATACCCGTCGTCGGTCTCGGCGGTCAGATCGCCGGCCGGCGTTTCGGCGCTCATCAGATACCCGCAATATGACGTTCCGCTCCTTATGACAGACAAAATATACGTTTATTCCGCCTATGCCGCGCTGCCCGGCGGGACGGATGGAGGAGACTTCCCGGTCACGTCGAAAAGCCCCTGCTTCGCGGACGAGTTCGACGCCTTCGCATCGCTCCTCAGGGGCAAAGATCAGCCGGCGTCCTACGAAGACTTCATAGCTCCGGTGTTCGTGATAAACGCCCTCGAGCGCTCCCTGCTTTCGGGATCCGAGGAGCCGGTTCACCCGGTCCCGGCGCTCTGACCTATCTACGCCCAATTTCTTACATTAAACTGATGAAACCGCTTTCAAATATCATCCTGTCGGGCTTTACCGACGAATACAGCCCCGATCTCGAACTTCAGTGCGAAGCCGCGGTGCGCCTCGGACTCGGCCATATCGAACTGCGCGGAGTCGGCGGACGCAGCTTTTCAAAGCTCACCGACGCCGAGCTTCTGCGGGTGCGCGAGACGCTCGACTCGCACGGTCTCTCCCTCTCCGCGCTCGGCTCGCCTCTCGGCAAATCGCCCGCTGACGAGGACGACCCGGAGCTTCTCTCCCGCGCGGGACGTATCTTCGACGCCGCAGGAATACTCGGAACCGACAGAATCCGCATGTTCAGCTTCTACCCCGGAGGGACGTCCGGGGACGCGTTTCGGTCTTCCGTATACTCAAAGCTTGAAAAACTGCTGCGCGAGGCCGACCGGCGCGGACTTACTCTCTGCCACGAGAACGAGGCGAAAATCTACGGAGAATCGCCCGAGCGCTGTCTTGAACTGCTCGACGAATTCGGCGGGAAGCTCCGCGCCGTCTTCGACATGGGCAACTTCGTGCTCGGCGGATACGATCCGGCGGACGCCTACCGGAAGCTTTATCCCTATATCGAATACTTCCATATCAAGGACGCCCTCGCGGCCGGAGCCATAGTGCCTCCGGGAAAGGGAGAGGCCCGGATAGCGGATATCCTCTCGGATTTCGACCGGAACGCGGAGCGTCCCTTCTTCGCCTCGCTCGAGCCGCACCTTCAGACCTTCGACGGACGCGGCGCGCTGTCCGGATCGGTTT
>JAGDAM010000075.1 GCA_017959485.1 Clostridia bacterium | reverse complement strand
CGATGAGCAAGCTCGGAATAACCGGCATGACGGTGTCTCACGTCATGGGCTACGGCATGCAGAAGGGACACACCGAGTTCTACCGCGGCGTCGCGGTGGAGACCGACCTGAGGCCGAAGGTCCAGGTGGACATCGTGGTGTCGAAGATCCCCGTCAGGGACGTCATCGAGACCGCGAAGAAGGTGCTCTACACCGGGCACATCGGCGACGGCAAGATATTCGTCTACGATGTTGAGAACGTCATCAAAGTCCGCACGGGCGAAGAGGGATACGACGCCCTTCAGGACGTGGAATAGGAAACAAAATGTGCTCGATATTCGGTTACTGCGGCGGGATCTGCGACGAAGCCGCGTTCAAAGAGGGGTTCGCGCGGACCTGTTCGCGCGGCCCCGACGACACGAAGATAATAAAGACGGGAGAGGGAGTCCTGGCGTTTCACCGCCTCTCGATAATGGGACTCTCTCCCTCCGGCATGCAGCCGTTTGAAAAGAACGGCTGCTTTGCCGTGTGTAACGGGGAAATCTACGGATTCGAAAAGCTGCGTGACGCGCTTGTCGCCAGAGGATACGTTTTTGAGAGCGGCAGCGACTGCGAGATACTCCTTCCGATGTATTTCGAATACGGGACCGGCATGTTCCAGATGCTCGACGCCGAGTTCGCCTGCGTCATCTATGACGGAAGGACCGGCGAATTCATCGCGGCCCGCGATCCGATCGGGATACGTCCGCTGTATTACGGGTATGACAGAAACGGCGTCATCATGTTCGCCAGCGAACCGAAGAACCTCGTAGGTCTGACCGACAGGATAATTCCCTTCCCGCCCGGCCATTACTTCAAAAACGGCGTGTTCGTCCGATACAGGGACGTATCCCGGCCCGAAGCCGTCTGCCGCGACCGACTTGAGACCGCTTGCGGGAAGATAAGGGAAAAACTCATCGCCGGCGTGGAAAAGCGCCTCGTCGCCGACGCGAAGGTGGGATTCCTGCTTTCGGGCGGACTCGATTCATCTCTCGTCTGCGCGATCGCCGCGAAAAAAAGCGAAAGACCGATCCGCACCTTCGCCATCGGAATGAGCGAGGACGCCATCGATCTCAAATACGCGCGTCAGGTCGCCGATTTCATAGGAGCCGACCACACCGAGGTCTTCATGACTCCCGACGACGTGATATCCTCACTTGAGGACGTGGTTCATCTCCTCGGCACATACGACATCACGACGGTACGCGCGAGCATAGGCATGTATCTCGTCTGCCGGGCGATACACGAGACCACCGACATCCGCGTTCTCCTGACCGGCGAGATCTCTGACGAACTGTTCGGCTACAAGTATACAGATTTCGCGCCTTCCGCCGCCGAATTCCAGCGCGAGGCCGAAAAAAGGGTGCGCGAGCTTCACATGTACGACGTACTCAGAGCGGACAGATGCATATCAGTTAACTCGCTCGAAGCGAGAGTCCCCTTCGGGGATCTCGACTTCGCCTCCTACGTTATGAGCCTCGATCCCGAACTGAAGCTCAACCGGTACGGAAAGGGAAAATACCTGCTCCGCCACGCCTTCGAGGGACTCGCCTATCTCCCCGACGGCATTCTGTGGCGGGAAAAAGCCGCTTTCTCAGACGCCGTCGGACATTCGATGGTGGACTATCTCAAGGAATACGCGGAAAGCGTCTATACCGACGCCGAATTCGAGGAAAAGCGCGGGAGATATTCCCACGCTCAGCCTTTTACAAAGGAATCGCTGCTCTACCGCGAGATCTTCGAAAAATACTATCCCGGGCAGTCGGAGATGATAGCCGGGTTCTGGATGCCTAACCGGAACTGGAAGGGCTGCGACGTGAACGACCCGTCTGCCAGAGTGCTGCCGAACTACGGGGAGAGCGGCAAATAAACCGTCCGGTAAAGGAGCGCACGGAATGAGCATCCATGAGGAATGCGGAATATTCGGAGTCACCGCCCGGGAACCCTTCGACGCGGCAAGGCTCTGCTACTACGGCCTGTACGCGCTGCAGCACCGCGGTCAGGAGAGCTGCGGGATCGTCGTAAACGACGACGGGCTCTTCTTCTCCCGAAAGGATCTCGGCATCGTCTCGGAAGTATTCCACGAGGAGGCGCTCGCCTCGCTTCCCGCGGGTTCAATGGCGGTCGCGCACACCAGATACGGGACCACCGGAGGGACAAACAGGAACAACTGCCAGCCACTCGAAGTCAACCACCAGAAGGGCAGGATGGCTATAGCTCACAACGGCAACCTGTCCAACGCCGCCGTGCTGCGCTCGGAACTCGAACTGTCCGGAGCCATATTCCACACCTCGAGCGACACCGAGACGATAGCATATATCGTGACAAGGGAACGCCTGCGCGCCGACTCGATCGAAGAGGCGCTCAGCCGCGCGATGAACGTTATAGAAGGCGCATACTCTCTGATACTCATGTCGCCTCAGAAGCTGATCTGCGCCAGGGATCCGAACGGGTTCAGGCCTCTTTGCTTCGGGCGGAGGGAGGACGGAGTCTGGGCGGTCGCCTCGGAAAGCTGCGCCCTCGACGCAGTCGGAGCCCGCTTCGAGCGCGACGTCGAGCCGGGAGAGATACTTGTTTTCGGCAGGGACGGGATAACGTCGAGGCGGGAGCACTGCGGGAAAAAGGAAAAAAAGTTCTGCGTATTCGAGTATATCTATTTCGCGCGCCCCGATTCGGTGATAGACGG
>JAGDAM010000001.1 GCA_017959485.1 Clostridia bacterium | reverse complement strand
CGCGTCAATTCCTCTATCGCCTTTTCGTTCCTGTTGTCGAACAACAGCAGAATGTCGGTATCTTTCAACCAGATCTCACCTCTACACAGAAGCAGACGGAAAAATGACCGCCTGTATTTCATATTTTATAATAATTTTTTACCAGGCGCAACCTACAACAACTTTACGCTGTGCGATACGAGGAGTTGTCTTTCCGGGGAAATGAAAAATCCCGACTAATCTAAATTTAGACTTTAGATTAGTCGGGCTTCACTCTTCCAAATATAGTCAGCCTAATAACTATTAACTATCCGCGCCTTTGCTTCAGCAGCTGTGCGCCTCAAGCCGCGTCCACCATTGTCCCGATGAAGAACGGGATGCACGTTTCGGTGTCGATGAGCATGTACACGAACGGGCGGTCAAGATAAACGCGCTTTACGTCCTCGAAATACGGGTCGCCTTCAGTCTTCATCTCGACGACGGTCGCGGCTCCGGCTCGGGTGCCTTTTTCACCGACGGAAATGAACGTTTTGTGCAAAACGCGGCTGATGAAGATGTTTCCGGCTGTTGACGTCCCGAGACCGGAGAAGTCGGCGTCTGCACCGAACGCCGCGGGCATACCCATCGCTTTTAAAACATCGGACATTTCGGTACTGTATTCGGTCTCGAATTTGGGCAATGCCGTTTCGACTGAATCCGCCTGAGGATGTGCGAGCATATTCTGAAGCGCGCGGCCGTCAAGAGACGCGACGTAGTCGTTGACCGTGATGCCCTCGTTCGGAAGCAGTGCGGCAAACGCATATTTCATACCACTGTAGTATTTGACGAAACCCGTCGCGCGACCGTCGTCAATATACGAGTACTCTGACGTGTACATAAAATCGACCGTCTGCGCCGTCCCGTCCTCACGCGTGAATTGACCGTCGCGCACCTGATTTTTATTGTAAACCTCTCTCCATTCCGCCTCAAACGCAAGCGCGTTGACCAGGTACATGACAGCGTCCCCGGGTATGGCGTCAAGTATTTCCGGTATCATTCCGTCCGTCTTCTGCCTTACCCAGTTGTTGATGTCTTTCAGCGTCGAACCGTCGAACGGAGCTTTGTACGCGCTCGCACCGAAGTAGTCGGCGTTGGTCTGCAGAAAATCGCGGTTCACCGTAAATTGCGGGTCCGACGTGAACCAGATCGAATTAGCGAGACTCAGTTTGTATTTCTCCGCTTTCGGCAGAGCCTTCATATAGGCGTAAAAGAAGCGGTTCAGGTCGGCCGAGCTCATCCCGAGCACCTGCTCCATCTGAGCTTTCGTGTCGCCCTTCGCTCCGTTCAGGGTCAATGACAATGCCGCGAGTACCGAAAGGGGCGAGATCAACGTATTTTTTCCGCTTTCGTTGCTCTGCTTAAACAGCCGCACCGCAAAGTCGGCAACGTTTCCGGCGTTTTCGCTTACCGCCGCCGCAGGTACGTCCGGCGCGTCCGCTTTGATCCCTTCCATCATATCTGCCGCGTGTATTTTTGCGACGCACCCCGTGAGATTGAGCGCCATTGCGCCGGTCAGGATCAGACAGATGACCGCAATCATAAGCTTTCTTGATTTCATTTCAAACACTCCTCGTTCATCGTGCCTTAAGCACTACAAAAGAATCGCCCGGTATCTCCACAGTGTACAGGTCTCCGGCCGGACTCACGGAACCGGACGCCGCGATCATATCATCGCCGGACGGAAGCGTCGACTCGCTGAAAACATACAGATCCATTGACACGCCTTGAGTCGCCGGTGCGGTGATTTTCAGCGTCTGAGGCTTGGACGAGCGGTTTACCAGCATGAACGACCATGCGCCGGCAGGCGATTTGACCGCGACCGCGTCACAGAAATGATCCGTATCTCCGGTAATATCATAAACTTCCGATCCGGGCACTGCGGTGTTGCAAACCATTCCCCATGAATAATATACAGGCCTTGGCTTCCATTCCTCGTTCTTAAACGCGAACAGACCCATCATCATCAGGCCGCCGTTAGAACCGTCGTCCGGATTCCCGGAATAATAGTAATAAACGTTGTGAAGCGGCCAATAAAGCGCGCCCGCGGCGCCGAGTTTCAGGGCATTGACCGCGAACGAAGCGATATACAGGCCGCGCCCGAAACTGTCGGCGTTAGTGACCATGTACGCGCCCTGGCTGTGGCCGTCACCGAATTCGCCCATGAAAAACGGGGTGTCGCCGGCCAGTTTGATACGAGGCTGCAGGAAGTCGCGGATCGACGAGTCAAGAGCATGATCTTTAACGTCCCACGCATAATTATGCGAATCGAATTTACCGACGGTCCCGGTCAATCCCTGCACGTTCTTCAGGTACCAGTCGTAATGTTCCGCGTCGTCGCTGCCGACGAGCGTGATGTCGCTGAGGCCTTCGCGGTCAAGCTTTGTCCGCACTGTGCGCACGTAGTCGCAATAATGTTCCACGCTGACCGGAACGTCTTTTCCTTCGCGGAACGAGTAGCTGCCCTCATTCTGCAGTATAACGTCAGTAATGCAGCTGAGCTTCCATTCGCTTCGAGCGTAATTGATCAGATATGCGATATTCTCAGCCATCTCAGGGAAGCTGTTCGGCGCACTGATCCAGTCGTTGACGTCGTTGTAGCCCAGCCATCCGCCCGAATAGACGGACGCGCCCCACCAGGTAAGGGTGACCTTTACGCCCAGTTCTTCGCACGCCTCGAGATACCGGCGCACGCAGTACATTTCCGGGTTGTCCATCGTGAATCCAGACGGATCGGCAGTATCCGGGTCGTCGTTATCGTTCTGCGGCTCTAACCATTCGGGCAGGATCATCATACGCACGCGGGCAATACCGAGCTTGCGTATACGCTCTTTGATCATCGCGAACTCTTCTTCCGTAACGCCGCGGTCCGTATTGAAGGAGACAAAAAACTTGGGATCCCATTCCGCACCGAATGCGTCCACCTTATGCCTGTTCGGCGTATCGGTAAGTTTAAGCGAATACGTGCGGCTCTCTTCAGTGACGTTGTTCTCGTACATCACGAGATTATCGACAAGGAGCGTGCCGCTGCTGTTCCACAGGCGTACGCCGGCGGAGATCCGTGAAAAATCTGTCGTAACGGAAAACGAGAAAGAAAGATGTTCCCATCCGTCGCTTTTGCCTATATTTACGCCTCTCGGCGAAACTTTTTCATCTTTCCAGTTATCCGAAGCGTCGTAGCCGGTGTAGCCGATCAGCACGCCTTCTCCCGATTCTCCGGTATCATATTTAACGTCTGCCTCTATAGTGTAGCTGGCATCGTGGGTGATTTTCAAATTCTGGAAACAGACCGCATTGTCTGCGGCGAAAGAATCGATCTTCAGGCAGTTGCT
>JAGDAM010000074.1 GCA_017959485.1 Clostridia bacterium | reverse complement strand
TCCGATCCGGGAGACCTGGGAGGAGTACCGGAACGAGTCGCTGCGCGGATACTACGCCGCCGTCACCGCGATGGACGCGGGCGTCGGACGCCTGCTCGACCGGCTGGACGAGCTCGGGCTGTCCGAATCGACTCTCGTAGTCTTTACCAGCGACAACGGCAGCAATATGGGACACCACGGCATATTCGGCACAGGCAACGGGACCTACCCGATGAATATGTACGCGACGTCGGTCAAGGTGCCCGGCTTGTTCAGATGCCCGGGAACGGTGCCCGCCGGAAAGGTTGCGGAGTGCAGCGTAAGCCACTACGACCTCTTTCCGACGCTGCTCGAAGCCGCCGGCGTGCCCTGCACGGCGACTCCCGATATGCCCGGGAAGAGCTTCGCGCCGGTGCTCTTCGGCGAGGAGGACGGTCTGCCGGGCGGAGACGCCTTCGTCTGCGACGAATACGGAGCGACGAGGATGATCTGCGACGGCAGGTACAAGCTCGTTCGCCGCTGGCCCGACGGTCCCGACGAGTTCTACGATCTCGAAAAAGATCCGGGAGAATATTCCAACGCGATTGACCGGAAGGAATATTCGGACGTCATTGAGGAGCTTGACAAACGTCTCCGCGCGTGGTTTGACAGGTATTCGAATCCCGCGTTCGACGGAAGATTCGAAAACGTCACCGGAAAAGGCCAGATAACAAGTCATATATTCAAATAACGACAGGAGGCAGCGATGCCGAACTACAGACTCGAAAGAATAAACGAGGAGACCGCACGGGCGCTCGCGATGATTATCCGCGAGGTCAAGGACCCGAGAGTGAGCGGATCTTTCGTAAGCATAACAGGCGCCGAGGTCTCTCGCGACCTCAAGTTCGCAAAGGTATACTGGTCGGCCCTCGGAGCAGGCGATGAGGATGAGAAAGAAATAGTCCGGGGACTCCGGTCGTCGGCCGGATTCATCCGCAGACGGCTCGCCGCCGAGCTTAATCTCCGGGTCACTCCCGAACTGATCTTTGTCGCCGACAGATCCGCGGCGAACGGCGCGCATATCTCGCAGGTCCTGAAGAAGATCGTTCCGAACGGAACCGGCGGAGAAGACGATGAGAAGAAGGACTGACGGCGGCGCGGCGGATATCCCGTTTGACCGGATGAGCCGCCGCCTCTTCGCGCTGGCGCAGGAAGGCCCGCTGGCCATTCTGATTCACGCGAGACCCGACGGCGACTGCGTCGGATCGGGGTTCGCGATCTCGGCTCTCCTCGCGTCCGCGGGGTTCCGATCGAGGGTGGTCTGCCCCGATCCGATGCCGGAGCGGCTGGCCTTTCTCGACGTTACGGGGCAGGGAGAGATAACTCCGCCCGCCGAAGGGGAAGAGTTCGGACCGGGCTCGCGCGCGGTATCGGTCGACGTGGCGGCCCCCGCACTGTTCGGGGGACTCGACGAAAAATACCGGATACTGCTCGGGATAGATCATCACGAGAGTTCGACGCCTGTGTCGGACAGATACAACGATCCGACCGCTTCGGCAGCGGGGGAGATCGTCTGGAGGATCGCAAAAAACTGGCTGAGGACGGGTATCATTCCGTCGATTCCGCACGAAGCGGCTTTCGCGGCATACGCGGCCATCAGCTCGGATACCGGCTGCTTCAGGTTTCCGAGCGTGACTCCGACGACGCACCGCATCGCCGCTCAGCTTCTGTCTGAAGTTCCGGAGCACGGCGAGATTGACCGGCGGCTGTTCGAAATTAAGACGCCGGGAAGAATCGCCGCCGAAAAGGCCGCGCTCGAACTGCTTCGGGTGTCCGACGACGGAAGGATCGCCTGGTGCGCCATTTCCGCCGATATGATCCGCGAGATCGGGCTTCCGCAGTACGAACTCGACGCGCTCACCGATGTGGCGAGATCGGTCGAAGGAGCCGAAATCGCGATTGCGGTCAGGGAGGAGAAGCCGGGCGTTTTCCGGATTACACTCCGTTCGGCGGGTGCGATCGACGTCTCCCGGATCTGCTCGGAATTCGGCGGCGGAGGACACCGCCGCGCCGCCGGT
>JAGDAM010000073.1 GCA_017959485.1 Clostridia bacterium | reverse complement strand
TCTCAATCAGCCTTCCGGCCGTTTCTATCCGTTCTCTTTTCCGCTCCTCGCAGATGAATCTCGCGATGCGGGAGGCGAACTTTTCTTCGCCGTATTCGCTTATGATCCGCGCGAGCGTCCGTTCGTCCGCTCCGTTGACCAGGTCCGCGGCGGTGAGCCCGCTCTCGGCGTCCATACGCATATCCAGCGGCGCGTCGGTAGCGTATGAGAAGCCGCGGGCGATATTGTCGATCTGGAAGGAGGAGATTCCCAGATCGGCGATAACGCCGTCAGCCCGGACACCCATTTCCGAAATGACTTCCGCGGCTTCTCCAAAGCTGTCTTTAACGAACGTGATCTTGTCGGAGTGGTCTTTCAGTCGCGCCTTCGCCGCTTCGAGCGCGTCGGCGTCTCTGTCGAAGCATATCAGCCTGCCGCTTTTGCCGAGGCGTTCGGCGATCGCCAGGGAGTGTCCTCCGCCTCCGGTCGTCAGATCGACGTAGACGCCGTCAGGTCTGACGTTAAGCAGCTCTATCGTTTCGTTCAGCAGTACCGAACAGTGTTTGAACTCCATCGGGTTATATCTCGATGCTGCCGAGCAGCTCCTCGATATCCTCGTCGTCTCTGCGCTCCTCGTCGAGCCATCTGTCGCGGCTCCATATCTCGATATGGTCGCTCATTCCGGCGACGACGACTTCGGTCTCGAGCCCCGCGAACTCGCGCAGGTCGGCGGGCAGGATAATACGCCCCTGCTTGTCGACCTCCACTTCAAAAGCGGAGCCGAGGAAGAACCTCTTGACGCGGCTCTTGCTGACCGGGAGCTTCTCGACGCTCTCGCGCCAGGCGTCCCACTTGTCGAGCGGATAGCCGCAGACGCAGTTCCCGTAGCCCTTGGAAACGACGAAGTTCGCGCCCATTTCGTCGCGGTACTTCGCGGGGACCGAGACTCTGCCCTTTTGATCCAACGTGTGATTGTAATGCCCTATCAGCATGAGTCCGGCCTCCTTTCGTCGGGATTCATGGGATTTCTTACCACTCTGTGGGAATTCATACCACAATTATATCAAGTTCTCCGAAAAAATCAAGTCTTTTTTGATATTTTTTTTAAAAAATTTTACGCGCGCGGGGCCGGCGCGGGAGGCGCTCCCCCGCCCTGCTTTTCCGCGGCTCCGCGCCCCTTTATCCGCGGTATTCCGCGGCGTCGGAACCGCGTTTCGAGGCCTTGGGCGCGGGCGGACTCCCGAGCCCGCGGCGCGGAGATATTTTTTTGTCGAAGAGACGTAATTTTGCTTGCATTTGGCGCCGCTCTTTGGTATAATAACTGTGTTTGAGTTTTATACTCCCCGACAACCACAAGGAGGTTAGTTAAGCAATGGCAAACACCATCACCAAGATCCCGTTCAAAGGCACGAAAGAACAGCAGGAAGAGCTCTTTAAGGCGATCGATCTTTACGCCGGACAGAGCGGCGCGCTGATCCCCGTTCTGCAGGAAGCCCAAAAGATCTACGGCTACCTGCCCTACGAGGTGCAGAAGATGATCGCCGAGAAGCTGCAGATCTCGATGGAGAAGGTCTACGAGGTCGTCACCTTCTACGCGCAGTTCTCGCTGCAGCCGCTCGGAGAATACAACATCTCCGTCTGCCTCGGCACCGCCTGCTACGTAAAGGGCTCCGGCGAAATCTTCGACAAGCTGCAGGAGAAGCTCGGCATCAAAAACGGCGAATGCACGCCCGACGGCAAGTTCCGTCTGGACGCCTGCCGCTGCGTCGGCGCCTGCGGACTCGCGCCTGTTATGACGATCAACGACGACGTTTACGGCCGTCTCACCGTCGGCCAGCTCGACGGAATCCTCGCCAAGTACGGCTTCGGCAAATAAGACTGCCGCACAATCCATTCAGAAAGGAAAAAAGCTATGAAGTCATTGGAAGAACTTAACGCGATCAGAGACAAGGTCAGGGATACCGTCGTTATTCCCGACGGCTCCGATAAGATCCGCGTCGTGGTCGGACTCGCCACCTGCGGCATCGCCGCCGGCGCGAAGCCCGTCTTCACCGCGATCGTCGACGAGGTCGAAAAGGCCGGGCTCGGCGATAAGATCTCGGTCGTTCAGACCGGCTGCATCGGCATCTGCCAGTTCGAGCCCGTCGTCGAGGTCTTCGAAGGCGGCAAGGAAAAGACCACCTACGTCAAGATGACCGCCGAGAAGGCGCAGCGCGTCGTCGAGGAACACCTCAAGGGCGGCAAACCCGTCGTCGAATACACCATCGGCGCGAATCTCAACTGACACGCTCCGTAACACGGTATTATTAGAAAGGAATGATATACAGATGATTGATAATCAGGACTTCAATAACGTCGCCCTCAAGGACACTCCCTTCTACAAAGCGCAGGAGCGCGTCGTTCTGAGAAACTGCGGCGTCATCGATCCCGAAAGCATCGAGGAATCCATCGCCATGGACGGCTACGCCGCTCTCGGCAAGGTCCTTACCTCGATGACCCCCGACGACGTCATC
>JAGDAM010000072.1 GCA_017959485.1 Clostridia bacterium | reverse complement strand
ACTTCTTTATCTCGGACAGGCGCATCTCCTTTTCGACCATCACGGCGCAGCCGTAGATGATTTCGGAGGCGTAGGAACCGAGCATATGGACTCCGAGCAGGTTTTTGTGCTCTTTGCCGACGACCAGTTTGATTACGCCGTCGCCTTTTTCGTTTTCGGCGAGATATCTGCCCGACATTTTCATCGTGACAGTCTTCTCAATGACTTCAATTCCGCGCGCCCTCGCGGCGTCTCCCGAAAGACCGACCGCGGCGACTTCGGGGTTGGTATAGATGACCGAGGGGATTGCGTCGTAATTGACTTCGTCGCGCACGCCGAGCATGTCGCGGACGGCCGCCTCGCCCTCGCGGTAGGCGGTGTGAGCCAGCATCGAGCGTCCGTTGACGTCGCCCGCGGCCCAGACTCCGGCGACGTTTGTTCTGCCGCGTCCGTCGGTGACTATCGCGCCGCGCTCGCAGAGGACGCCGAGCTTTTCAAGCCCGAAGCCCTGCGTGTTCGGACGGCGTCCGATGGCTATCAGCACCTTGTCGCAGGGGATTTCGACAGTTTTGCCCTCGTATTCGCAGGATACCGATCCGGTTCCTACCGAGGTGACCTTCGCGCCGAGCATAAATTTGATGCCGCGCTTTTCGTAGTTTCTGAGCAGTATTTTCGCTATGTCCGAATCGGTCGGTCCGCCGATATGGTCGAGCATCTCAACGACGGTGACGTCGGTCCCGACGCTTCCGAAATAGGAAGCCATCTCGGTTCCGATGACGCCTCCGCCGATGACGCAGAGCCGCTTCGGGATCTCGCGCAGGTCGAGGATCTCGCGGTTGGTCAGTCCGAAGCCCGACGCGACCGATTCGCGCAGACCCGGGATGGGAGGCAGCGCCGCCGAAGAACCGGTGCAGATCAGCAGCCGGCGTCCGGTATATTTCTGTCCTCCTGCGGATACTTCGAAGCCCTCCGGCGTTCTGCCGAGTATTTCGGCTTCGGCGTTCACGACCTCGACTCCGTGTGCTTTCATCGCGGCGGCAACGCCTCCGGTCAGAGCCCTGACGACGCGGTTTTTGCGGTCGACGACGAAGGCGTGATCGATGCTCGCGCCCTCGAATTTCACTCCGTATTCTTGCGAGTGTTTCGAATAATCGAATATCTTGGCGGAGTAAAGGAAAGACTTGGTGGGTATGCAGCCCTCGTTGAGGCAGACGCCTCCGAGCGCGCGTTTTTCGATGAGCAGGACAGACAGTCCCGCCTCCGACGCCCTTTCCGCCGCGTTGTAGCCGGCGGGGCCGCCGCCGATAATAATCAGTTCGTAAGCCATTGCGTTTCCCCCTTATTTCGCGAGAAGCAGATCGAAGTTCTCGAGGTTGAAGACGAGGTCGCGCAGGAATTTCGCGGCGGGAGCGCCGTCAAGCGCTCTGTGGTCGAAGGTGAGCGACAGCCCCATCGCGTCGTAGAAGACGTCCTGACCGTTAACCTGCTTCACTCTTCTCGTCACGCAGTCGACGCCGAGAATGGCGGTCTGCGGCGGATTGATGACCGGCGTGAAGCTTTCGACTCCGAGTGAGCCGAGATTGGTCACCGTGAAGGATCCGCCGGTCAGCAGATCGGGGTTGATTCCGCCTTCCTTGGCGGCGTTTATCAGCTTTTTCGCCTGACCCGAGAGCTCGTTCAGAGTGAGCGTATCGGCGTTGAAGAGCGTCGGAACGATCAGCCCGCGCGGCGTGTCGACCGCGACGCCGAGGTTGGCGTGCGCGAAACGGCGCATCACGCCCTCTTTTTCAAGATAGTTGGCGTTGACGTCGGGATGCGAGAGCAGAGTGCGGGAGACCGCGAAAAGGATTATGTCGTTGACCGTGATGTTGCCGAGCCCCGACTTCTCGCCCGCCGCCTTGACCGCCGCGCGGAAGGAAAGAATCTTTCCGGCGTCGAAGGAGGTGTTGAGAGTGAGCTGGGCCATCTCGGCGAGAGAGGCGTGCATCTGGCGCGCGATGACCTTGCGGATGTTCGGGATCTTCTCGTCAGTGTATGCGGGTCCTTCCGCCGGCGCTGCGGGAGCCGTAGTCGCGGGCTCTTCGGCAGGAGCCGTAACGCCGCGGTCGAGCAGCGCGTTTATATCCCGCTCGATTATTCTGCCGGAGGGTCCGGTAGGGATCGCGAGCGAGGGATCGGCGCCCGTCTTTTCGGCGAGTTTCCTCGCTCTCGGCGAGATTTTCAGCCGTCCGTCCACGGGTGCGGCCGGAGCCGTGACGGCGGGTTCTTCGGCGGAAGCCGCGGGAGCCGTGACGGCGGTTTCGGCTGCGGGAGCCGGCGCCCCGGTCTCCTCTTTCGTTTCCTTCTTCAGGAGAGCGGAAACGTCCTCTCCCTCCTGGCCGATGATGCACACCGGATCGAGGCAGGGAACGTCGTCCCCTTCTTCCGCCAGTATCGCAAGCAAAACGCCCCCGACCTGCGCCTTTTCTTCGAACGCCGATTTATCGGTCTCGTAAGAGAAAAGCGT
>JAGDAM010000071.1 GCA_017959485.1 Clostridia bacterium | reverse complement strand
TCCGTTGAAACGATACAGCTTGCTCCGAACCGTTCGATACTTGTTATGGTAACGTCGGCTCCGATGGTCTGGCTGTGCGTCTCGGACGGAGTAGGCAAGGTTATTAACTAGGTTTTTAAACAGTCCCTGCCTTCACAGTAACTCCAACCGGGATTTCGCGCTCCGCGCGAAGATTCGCACGCCCTTCGCCTGGCGAGCGAGCTCGCCGATCTCCGGGCGGCGAATGCGAACCCATGCGGCAACGCCGCTTTGCGGCTTGCCGCTGCGGCGATTCCGCGCGCGAGCGCGCCAATAAGAGAGCAGGGATGCATTTGCATCCCTGCTCTCTTATTGGTGACCCGTACGGGAATCGAACCCATGTTACTGCCGTGAAAGGGCGGTGTCTTAACCTCTTGACCAACGGGCCGTGTGTCCTTTTTTGAACAACGCACGATATTCTACCACATTACTTTGAAAAAGTCAAGAGTTTTGAGGTAAAAAAGGGCAAAAGCGGCAAAAAAGGACAAAAACCTTTAGAAGAACGCGCAAACGCCTTCGGTTATCAGCGGAAGCGCTTCGCGATTCCGCGCGCGGTTTTTCTGATTTCAGACAAAAGCTTCAGCGCGACGACGACCGCGGCCGCAACGGCGGCGGCTCTGACGGCGGTTTTCAGAATATCGCCGAGCGTGATGAACTTTTTGGTCGTGATTATCCTCTTTTTTTCGGGTTCCTCGGACGCGGAGGAGCTGAATCCGACGGTGCGTACCGTCTTCACCGAGAATCCCGCGCCGGTCAGGAGGTTTTTCTTTTCGGACGTTCTTTCGGCGAAGGACGTCCCGCTTTCTTTTTTTCGAAACAGGTTTTTCATCGTTCGTCACTACTTTCTGTTTTGTGCGAGGAGTTTGTTCAGCGCAGTCACGGCTTTATCGGTCAGCTCCGACAGCGGAGCGTCCGACCTCATCCCGCCCCATGCGGCGGATACCGTCAAATTGCCGAGGTCTCTTATCGAATCGCACATAATCTCCGCGAAATCGACCGCGGAACGTTCCCGAAGTATGAGCTTCAGGGTGAAAAGAGAGTTGGAGTCGCGCATTTTTTCAGACGCGAATTCCGGAAGATACGACTCTCTTATCCAGTCGCCCGAGAAGGCGCGGTAGGCGTTGAGCAGAATGCCGGTCATCTCGGAACGGCGGTTGATCACCGGGACGCACAGTACGTTCTTTCTGACGGCGATTCCGGCGGGCGCGTCCGACGAGTAGGGAAGCGGAAGCAGCAGATAATCCGTCTTTCCGGCGTATACCGTAGAGTCGAGTTCTTCGAGAGTGCAGACGTAAAACGCGGCGCGTCCCGATTGGAACAGTTCGTACGGGGAGACGCCTTCCGGTTCGGGCGGAGCTCCGGTGCAGGTCACCGAAGAGAGCCGCCCGATAAGCGAGGACACCGTCTCTTTCAGTTCTCCCTTGGCCCAGGTCAGTTCGCGTCCGTTCGTGATGTCTCCGGTATACCGCAGACCCGACCGCAGGACAGCCGCTTCGCCGAGAATGCCGGCGTCGGTCGAGGAGGAAACCGAAACCGCTTTCAATCCGTCGTCGGCAGTCATCGTTCCGACGGCAGTTTCGAGGAAAAGATCGAACGTGAAGTTCCCCGACAGTGCCGCGCCGTAAAGGGCGTCGCCGCCGTCGGAGGTCGCGTCGCGCCTGCAGAGCAGGACGAGCAGCGCTCCGGGGTCGTCTACCGTTTCGGATATTTCAAACCACAGCCGCCCGATAAGACTTCCGGCGGAGGCCGAACCGCCTTCGGGCGCCGTGTAAAATGGAAGAGAGTGAAGATTGACGAGAAGGCCCGACAGGGCGAGCACTCCCGACGAGCGGGCCGGCATCTCTACGATGTCGGCGTAGAAGTCGTCGAGCGCGGTCCCGCCGGACGCCTGCGTCTTCTTTATTCCTTCGGACACTTCCTGCCGCGTATAGAATATGAACTGCGGAACCGTTCCGTATTTTTTAATAACGGCGTCGTTGCGCAGAGCGCACGCGGCGTAAAACGGACTCGATTCGTCCGGCATCATCGTACACACCGTCTCGGACACGACCGCTACGGTCAGCGCCCGGTCGCTGTAGTCACGGTCGGGAAGCGGCTCGGCAACGGCTTCGAGGTCGGGTATCTCCGCGGTAACGTCTCCGACGGCAATTCCGCCGGGTACCGGCGGCGCCGTCAGCTCGGGAAAGGTGCCGTCGGTATGAGCGAGAGCGGTCGTGCGTTCGCGCGGCGTCTCGTCATATTCGTTTATAATCAGCGAGCAGGAGCAGAGAACAATAGCCAGCGCCGCTGTCAGCAGCGCGGCACGCGCCGCCCGCAATATCGTTCTGTTATACATTGGAAGCAATGCCGGCTCCCGGCGTTATCCGGCAACGGTAACGATGAATCCGTTGTAGTTGTTGCCGGAAACGGTGTAGGGACGTCCGTCGGGGACCGGAACTTTCGTGGTCTCTCCGGCTACCGGGACGAACCAGATTTCGTAATTCCGGCCGTCGGGCGTCGTGAATTTCAGCGTGTTTTCGCCGAATTTCGCGTTCTTTTCAAGATATGAGAGGTATTCCTCAAGCACCAGTCCGTTCTGCGACATATAAAAGGCGTGCGGATATCCCACGTATCTGTAGTGATAATCGTCCTTGACGCCCGTAATACTGTATTTGGAGGGCGGGAAGCGCTCGACGAATCCGTATTCCGCGGCGTGCAGCGTTATCCAGGACAGCGCGGTAACGGCGTCGGCGCTCTGAGCGTTTCCGAGTTCGAAGACGCTTCCTCCGTCAAAGACGTCGATGTTGACCGACAGACCGGTGTTGTGATCCGAGTATCCCGCCTGAGCCGCCGTCGTATATTTCGCGGCAAGCTCCGCCTGGGTTTCGCGGCTGCGGTAGCCCGAATTGGTTCCGACGTGAAGTTTAGTGATGCCGGTCTCTTTGTAGAAGGCGTCGCACATCGCGTTGAGCTGCTTCAGCGCGCGGGCTTCAAGCAGGGTCAGGGCAACGTCGCCTATCTGAAGCGAATAGACCTTTTTGCCGGAATCGTCGGTGAAGACCGTGCGGTTTTCGTAAATCTGAAGGATGCTCGCGGTGCTCTCGGGGAAAACGTAGGGGTTGGACGGACCGACGAGGATAAGATCGCCCTTGTGCAGATCGCTGTAGTCGAGAGTCAGACGGACGTATCCGTCAGAGTATTCGGTCGTCAGCGCCGCCTCTGAAGTGGCATCGCCGCCTATGTCGGTTATTCCGTAGTTTCCCGAGCGGACACTAATCTCCCTGCCGTCGTTGTTGAACGCGGCAACCCGGTTGAGAACGAATCTGTCGGGAGCGGCTTCGGTCAGGATGAGCCGGATATAGGTCGCTCTGACCGAGTATCCGAGCGAGACTCTCTGCGTCGAGGCGGACGATGGTTCGCCCGAATAACTTCCGACCGTCTTCCAGGAGGAGCCGTCCGACGAGACCTGAACGTCGCAGGCGCGGATGTATTCCGAAGGATGGTTTGACTTGACGTCGATGTTCATGACGTCGGCTTCGGTCTCGAGCGTAAGAAGATAGTAGGCGCCGGGCGTCTGAGGATCGTCCGATTCAAAATAGGTCGCGTCGTTTCCGTCGATCGCCTGCTCCACGCCGTGCTTTACGGGCGACGGACTGACGGGAGTCGTGCCGTCCGGAGCCGGTTTCGGGTCGTCCGCCCGGTTTTTGACCGTCTGGACGATGAGCACGGTCAGAGAAGCGGTAAGCAGGAGGACCATGGCGGCGACAAAGACGGCGATCAGCATCCTCTTTTTGCGTTTTCTGCGCATACGGATGCTGTTCGAAGACGGCTGACGGGTCTGCCTGTAATACGGTGCAGACAGATTAGTCGTGTTCTGATCTCTTCCGCTCATAAAGCTTTCCTCCTGTTGATATGCCGGGCTGTAAAAAAAGTCATCCTTTTTTTACAGCCCCGGCTAAATTCGCCGTTCCGGCGAGCTAAATTATGCTTCGCAAGCTAGGGCAATACCGCACAATTCGACGTGCACGTCTTGCCGGCCCTTTCGGCGCCTGTAGGGGCAACAGCGCACCATTTATCGTACGCATCCTGTCGGCCCTTTTTGTGCCTGCCGCGGCAACG
>JAGDAM010000070.1 GCA_017959485.1 Clostridia bacterium | reverse complement strand
GAGGAAAAGGAATTTACCGAAAACCTCGTTGCACTGAACCGTGTTTCCAAGACCGTTAAAGGTGGACGCGTTTCCCGCTTTGCCGCGCTTATGGTAGTCGGCGACGGACACGGCCGCGTCGGAGTAGGACTCGGAAAGGCTACCGAGGTTCCCGAAGCGATCCGCAAGGGAATCGAGGACGCAAAGAAAAATCTCGTCACCGTATCGGTGAAGGGGACCACGATACCTCATCAGGTGACCGGCGTGTTCGGAGCCGGCAAGGTCCTGCTCAAGCCCGCCGCCCCCGGTACCGGAATCATCGCCGGTTCGAAGGTAAGGATGGATCTCGAGGCCGCCGGTATCAGCAACATCAGGGCCAAGTGCCTGAGATCCAACAACCCCGTGAACGTTGTCAAGGCCACTATGGAGGGCCTTAAGGAACTCCGTTCCGCCGAAGAGGTCGCGAAGACCCGCGGCATAGAGGTCGACGATGTCAAGGGAGGAGTGAGAAAATGAAAAAAGTCACTCTCGTAAAATCGCTCATCACCTGCAAGCCGAACCAGAAGGCCACCGCCGACTCGCTCGGACTTCGCAAGATAGGCGACTCGGTGATCCATGCCGAGGGCCCGGTACTCGACGGTAAGGTCAGGATTATCTCCCACCTTGTCAAGGTCGAGGACTGCGACTGCAACGGAAAGGAGAACGCATGATGAAACTTGAAGATCTGCGTCCCGCTGAGGGCTCCGCAAGGGCGCCCTTCCGCAAGGGAAGAGGAATCGGCTCGGGCAACGGCAAGACCGCCGGCAAGGGCCATAAGGGTCAGAATGCGAGATCCGGAGGCGGCGTGAGGCCCGGCTTTGAAGGCGGGCAGTTCCCGATCTACAGGCAGCTTCCTAAGAGAGGCTTCCGCAACGCCAGATTCGCTACCGTATACGCAACGGTTAACGTGGAAGATCTGAACCGTTTCGAGGACGGAGCTACCGTAGACCTCGAGACTCTTCTCGCTTCCCGCGTCGTCCGCAAGGAGTATGACGGGCTCAAGATTCTCGGCAAGGGCGTACTTACCAAAAAGCTCAACGTCAAAGCGTCGAAATTCTCTTCGGCTGCGAAGGAAAAGATTGAGGCAGCAGGCGGCACTACCGAGGAGGTATGACGATGTTTGCGACCTTTAGAAATGCCTGGAAGACGGCTGAACTCCGTTCGAAGATACTCTTCACGGCGCTCATTATGCTGATCTACAGACTCGGCGCATCGATCCCGCTTCCCTATATCTCAAACGACGCTCTCACCTATTTCAACACCTACGCGAGAGGATCGATCCTTGAATACATGGACTTCCTCTCCGGCGGCGCGTTCGGCAACTCGACGCTCTTCGCGCTTTCGGTGTCGCCTTACATCACCGCATCGATCGTTATCCAGCTGCTCACGGTCGCCATCCCGGCCCTTCAGGCTCTTTCCAAGGACGGTGAAGAGGGCAGAAAAAAGATAACCGCCATCACCAGGTACGTGACCGTCGTTCTCGCGATCATCACCGCCTACGGCTATATGAAGCTCATGGAGACCTACAACATGCTGGTCCCCGAGATCAACTGGTTCGGCAAATTCGTCCTTATCGGATGCTACTGCGCCGGCGCCGCGATCATCATGTGGCTTGCCGAGAGAGTCAACGAACACGGCATAGGCAACGGCGTATCGATGATACTTTTCGCCAACATCATCTCCCGCGTCCCGACCCTCATAAACAGTGTCGGCTCGATGGTCTACAACAAGACCGACGGCTTCAGATGGTGGGGCATTCCCCTCGCGGTCCTCTCGCTCTGCATCACCCTCGCGATGGTCATCTTCATCGTCTGGTTCACAGAGTCCGAGAGACGTATCCCGATCCTCTACGCAAAGAGAGTCGTCGGGCGCAAGATGTACGGCGGTCAGTCCTCGAACCTGCCGATCAAGCTCAACATGTCGGGTGTTATGCCGATTATCTTCGCGAGCACGATCGCTTCGATCCCCGCGACTATCGGCGCTTTCTTCCCGAACAGCGGCTTCAGCAAGTTCATGGAAAAATACTTCAACTACAATACCTGGCTGTATTTCATAATCTATCTGGCCCTTATTGTGGTTTTTGCCTACTTCTACATCCTGATCTCGTTCGATCCGGTTGAGGTCGCCAACAACATACAGAAGAACGGCGGTTCGATCCCCGGCATCCGTTCGGGCAGACCGACTGTTCAGTATATCAAGAAGATCCTCAACAGGATCACGCTGATAGGCGCGGTATTCCTCTGCATCGTCGCAGGACTTCCCATGCTGGTCAGTATAATCAATCATCTGATCAATCCCGACAGCACCACATTCAACGGTATTGCTTTCGGCGGCAACTCGCTGCTGATCGTCGTCGGGGTTATACTTGAGGTCGTTCGCGATCTCGAGGCTCAGCTGGCTCTCCGCAGCTACGGCAAGGCTCAGACGAAGGGTATCTTCGGCTGAAGCGCCGTCTTTGAGGTCTGAACAATGAATCTGATACTGATGGGCGCGCCTGGCGCCGGAAAAGGTACACAGGCGGAACTCATTTCGAAACGCGAGGGGATCCCCGCGATTTCGACGGGGCAGATCCTGCGCAACGCCATGAAGGCGGGCACCGAACTCGGGCTCGAGGCCAGATCCTACGTTGAGTCGGGTGCGCTTGTTCCCGACGCGACGGTCATCGGGATCGTAAAGGAGTATCTTGAATCGGAGGAGTGCAGGAACGGCTTCATCCTCGACGGTTTTCCGCGCTCGACTGCTCAGGCAAGGGCGCTGAAGGACCTCGGGGTCAGGATCGACGCAGTCCTTACAATCAACGTGTCTGACGAGCGGATTGTCAGACGCATGTCCGGCAGGCGGGTCTGCGAATGCGGCGCCTCATACCACGTCGAATATCTTCCCCCCGCAAAGGAGGGGATCTGCGACAAGTGCGGCAAGCCGCTCTTCATCCGCAAGGACGATAAACCCGAGACTGTTCTCGCGAGGCTCGGCACATATCACAGCGAGACCGAGCCCCTGATCGAATTCTACCGCGGCGAGGGCATCCTCGTCGAGGTCGAGGGTCAGGAGGAGGTCGAGGATACCACCGAGCTTGTGAAGAAAGCTCTGGAGTGTGTCAGAAAGAAATGATCCCGCTCAAGAACAAGCTTCAGATTGAAGAAATGAAAAAGGCGGGGCGTATAACCGCCGAGGCGATGGCCGCGGCGATCGAAGCGATACGCGAGGGCGTCTCCACATGGGAGATCGACCGTATCGTAAGGCACCGCATCGAAAGATGCGGCGCCCGCCCGACCTTTCTCGGATACGGAGGGTTCCCCGGGTCTGCGTGCATCAGCATTAACGACGAGGTGATCCACGGTATTCCTTCAAGGTCCAAAATCCTGCACAACGGCGATATAGTAAAACTCGATCTCGGCGCCTTCTACCACGGCTTTACCGGCGATATGGCGAGAACGGTCGCGGTCGGCAGCGTTTCAGCCGACGCGGCGCGCCTCATCACAGCCGCCAGGGAGAGCTTTGAGGCGGGAGCCGCCGCCTTCAGAGAGGGCGGAAGGATCGGGGACATAGGCAGCGCGATCCAGACAAGAGCCGAATCCGACGGTTTCAGCGTGGTACGGAGATATATCGGCCACGGAGTCGGAAGAGAACTCCACGAGGATCCCGAGGTTCCGAACTACGGGACTCCGGGGCGCGGTGTGAGGCTTCAGGTCGGGATGACGCTCGCTATTGAGCCGATGATCAACATGGGCAGGCCCGAGGTCTATGAGCTCGATGACGGATGGACGGTGAAGACCGTCGACGGTTCGCTGTCGGCCCACTATGAAAACTCGGTTGCCCTCACTGAGGACGGTATTCTGATTCTTACCGCTCTCGATGCTTAAAGATAGGGGTGATTACTCTGCCTAAGGACGATGTCGTCGAATTCGAAGGAACGGTTATCGAGGCTCTGCCGAATACCGTGTTCAAGGTCCAGCTGCCTAACGGCCACATTGTAACGGCCCACATTTCCGGGAAGCTGCGCCTGAATTATATCAGAATCCTGCCGGGTGACCATGTCAAGGTCGAGGTATCGATCTACGACCTGACAAAGGGACGAATAACCTGGCGCACGAAATAACCGCGATTAAAAAATCAGAAAGGAATGGTTGAAATGAAAGTCAAGCCATCCGTAAAAAAGATCTGCGAGAAGTGCAAGATCATAAAAAGACACGGCCGTGTAATGGTCATCTGCGAGAATCCCAAGCACAAACAGCGCCAGGGCTGACCGCAATTTACACTGTCAGAGAAAGAAAGGAAAAACAGAATGGCTCGTATAGCTGGTGTTGATATTCCCAACGCAAAGCGTATTGAAATCGCCCTTACCTACATCTACGGCATAGGACGCAAAAGCGCGAACGACATTCTTGCCAAGACCGGCATCAATCCGGACACCCGCGCCAAGGATCTTACCGAGGACGAGGTCGCGAAGCTCCGTGATGAGATCGAGAACAACTACGTCGTCGAAGGCGATCTCCGCCGCGACGTAAGCCTCAACATCAAGCGCCTGGTCGAGATAAACTGCTACCGCGGCATCAGACACAGAAAAGGTCTGCCGGTCAGAGGGCAGAGGACCAAGACAAACGCCAGAACCCGCAAAGGTCCGGTCAAGACTATCGCGAACAAGAAGAAAGGAGCGTAACGAAGCAAAATGGCTAAAGTTGCTGCTAAGAAGGTCATCAAGAAACGCCGTGAACGCAAGAACATACCCAACGGTCAGGTGCACATCCGCGCCACCTTCAACAATACCATCGTAACTGTTACCGATAACGAAGGCAACGTTATTTCCTGGGCTTCCGCCGGCGAACTCGGCTTCAAGGGTTCGAGAAAATCGACTCCTTTCGCCGCTTCACAGGCATCGGAGGCCGCTGCCAGGGCCGCCATGGAGCACGGGCTCAAGTCGGTCGAAGTCTACGTTAGAGGTCCCGGCCAGGGCCGTGAGTCCGCGATCCGCGCTCTCGACACCGTCGGTCTCCACGTTACCCTGATCAGAGACGTGACACCGGTTCCGCACAACGGATGCAGACCGCCCAAGCGCCGTCGCATTTAATGACAATCTCTATGGAGGAATCAAACAATGGCAAGATATACAGGTCCTGATTGCAAGCAGTGCCGCAGAGAAGGCGCGAAACTCTTCCTTAAGGGTGACCGCTGCACTTCCGGCAAATGCCCATTTGACCGCATGGATATGGGCGGACGCGGCCGTGAGACAGTCCCCGCCGCTCCCGGCCAGCACGGTGCCGCCAAGAAGAAACTCAGAGAGTACGGCATGCAGCTCCGTGAAAAGGAGAAGGTCAGAAGGTTCTACGGTGTCCTCGAACGTCAGTTCCACAACTACTACCTCAAGGCAGAGAAGATGTCGGGCATGGCAGGCGAGAACCTCCTCATTCTGCTTGAGAGAAGACTCGACAACGCCGTATACCGCATGGGATTCGGTCAGAGCCGCAGCGCTTCCCGTCAGCTGACTCTCCACGACCACATCACCGTAAACGGGAAGAAGATCAATATCCCCTCCTATTCGGTCAAGGTCGGAGACGTCATCGCCGTCAGTGAGTACTCGAAGAAAAAGGAATCGGTAAAGGAAATGATCGAGGCCATGTCGGGAAGAAACGCCCCGAAGTGGCTTGAGGTCGACGCTGAAAAAGGCTGTGCGAAGGTCGTCGCTCTTCCCACGAGAGAGGATGTCGGCTTCGACTTCAATGAGCAGCTTATCGTCGAGCTTTATTCCAAATAATCCCGAATATCCAGTTGTTTTTGTCCAACAGAGGCAGCCCGAAGCTGCATAACGGATTTTTTAGGAAAGAGGTATTACCGGAATGATAGAGATAAAGCCCGTAATTACAGTCAACAATGCCAGTGCCGACGGTAAAGAAGCGACTTTTGAGATCGAACCTCTTGAGAGGGGGTACGGTATAACCCTTGGAAACTCGCTTCGCAGAGTCCTGCTTAGCTCGCTTCCCGGAGTTGCCGTTACCAGCATCAAGGTGGACGGAGTGCTTCACGAGTTTACCGCCCCGGACGGTGTTACCGAGGATATGACCGAGATCGTCCTGAATGTCAAGGGTATCGTCGCCCAGCTGCACACGCAGACACCCAAGACGGTTATTCTTGACGTTTCCGGACCTTGTGACGCCAAGGCAGGCGATATCAAGAGAGATGCCGAGATCGAGATACTGAACCCCGAACATCATATCGCAACGCTGGCCGAAGGCGCCCACCTTTTCATGGAACTCACCTTTGAAAAGGGACGCGGATACGTTTCCCAGGACCGCAACAAGCTTATCCATTCGGAACAGGGAAACTCTCCTATCGGCATCATCTACACCGACTCAATCTACACTCCAGTTTACAAGGTGGAGTATTCGGTCGAGAACACCCGCGTAGGAAGCAACATCACCGACTATGACAAGCTCACGATGACTGTCAAGACGAACGGCACCATCGATGCCATAGGCGCGGTCGCACTCGCCGCCAAGTTCCTCAACGAACATCTCATGCTGTTTGTAGAGCTCAACGATCTGGCTGTACAGATGACGATAATCGATCCGAAGCCGGCTCCCGAAAAGGAGAAGGCTCTCGAGATGACCGTTGAAGACCTTGACCTGTCGGTCAGAAGCTCCAACTGCCTGAAGCGCGCCGGCATAAACACCGTTGAAGATCTCATCACGAAGACAGAAGAAGAAATGATCAAGGTGCGCAACCTTGGCAAGAAGTCGCTCGAAGAGATCATACTGAAGCTCAAATCCCTCGGTCTTTCGCTCAAAAGAGAAGACGAGTGAGCCGAAACCGACCGGAAGCTCCCCTCGAAGGGGAATCTGGCAGATATGACTGAACGATTCAGGCTTCCCGGTCACTGAAAAAACGATCCGCCGCGAGGCGGAGGAATGGAGAAAAAAATGCCCGGAGCAAGAAAACTCGGCAGACCCACAGCTCACAGAAATGCCATGCTGCGCGGTCTTGTCACATATCTTTTCAAATACGGCAAGGTCGAAACGACCGAGACCCGCGCCAAAGAAGTAAGCTCTATCGCCGACAGGATGATAACTCTCGGCAAGGAGAACACGCTGGCAAGCCGCCGCGCCGCTTTGTCATACATAACTGAAGAGAGCGTCGTTACCGACATCTTCGAGAAGATCGCCCCCAAGTATGAGGACGTGAACGGCGGTTACACCGCCGTATACAAGCTCGGCCCCCGCAGGGGTGACGCCGCCGACATGGCGCTCATCACCCTCGTCCCCACAAAGGAGGACCTTGAGGCCGCGGCAAAGAAGAAGGCAAAGAAGGAAAAGAAATAATTTCCCGTCCGGCGAAGGCAAGCCGGAAGCGCCCTTTTGATAACAGCAGAGCACCCGTGCGTCAGGCTATGCCGTACGAACGCGGGTGCTCTGCTGTTTTTTCGCGGGCAGAAATGAAAGGGGCTGTTTAAAAACCTTGGTTTTTAACAGCCCCGCACCTGTCACGGCCGGGAACCCGTGACAGTTGCCGACCTTTTTTCGGTCGCGCAAAAGCGGCAAAGGTGTTTTCAGGCGGCACGGCGCGGGTCAGCGGGAGCGTGTCGCATCATTACGGGGACTTCGTCTCAGTAATCCTCAAGAGCCGTG
>JAGDAM010000069.1 GCA_017959485.1 Clostridia bacterium | reverse complement strand
TATATCTTTCTGCGGTTCTTCTGCTTTGTTTTTTCGCGCCTTTTTCTCGGATTCCGCTGCCGCGACAGATACCGTATAAAAAAAGGCGAACCCGTTCTGGTGCTCTCGAATCACCAGACGGACGCGGACCCGCTGTGCATACTTCCCTCCTTTGTCCCGCCGGTATACCCGGTCGCGACCGACAATATATTTTCCGGAAAAGCCGCGGCGCGTCTCTTCACCTATATCTCGGTGATTCCCAAAAAGAAGGGCACGGCGGATCTGCGGACCGTCATACGCATGCTCGAATACCTGAGACGCGGGACGTCGGTCATGCTCTTCCCGGAAGGCAACCGGTACTACGCCGAATTCCAGTATTATATCGCTCCCGAACTCGCGAAACTCGTCAAACGCTCGAAAGCGACTCTCATTCTTTTCAACCTTCACGGCGGCTCGGGAGTCAGCCCGAGATGGGCGCGCCGGCGCCGCCGCGGATCCTTCCGCGGAGAGATCAGGCGTATTTTGAAATACGACGAATACTCCCTCATGACGGACGACGAACTGAACCGCGTCATCTCGGAGGGAATACGTGTCTACGACAGCGAGAGCGGCGAGGAGTACAAAAGCCCGCGGCGCGCGGAATACCTCGAAAAGATGCTCTTCTGCTGCCCCGTGTGCGGCAAATTTGAAACGATCTTCAGCCGCGGCGCGGAAATCGGATGCCGGGCCTGCGGTATGAAGGCGGAATACGGAACCGATCTCAGAATACACGGGCTTCCCGGTTACGAACGCCTCGCCGACTGGTGGGAATTCGAAAAAAAGGCCGTCAGGGAAATGACAATCAAGCCCGGAAACACCGTCTTCAGCGACGGTTCGGCGCGTCTCTTCAGCTCGGTCCCCTTCGAAAAGCGGAAGCTTCTCTGCCGCGGCCCCGTCACGCTCACGGACGGAACGCTCCGCTGCGGGAAACTCGAATTCGAAGTCGCTAAAATCACTTCCGCCTCGGTGATATCCGGAGGAAAGCTCGCGTTCGTATACGGGAAAAGCGACTACACCGTCGTCGGCGGCAAACGTTTCAATCCGGTAAAATACATATTCGCGCTCAACCGTCTCGACAGCGCGATGAAAATAAACGGGACAGACCTTTACTTTAACCTCGGAGAACCCTTGCCATGTGGAGATTCGACCTGACCCAATACGACAGCGTATGGAGCATAGTGATCAACGCGCTGCTCCTGCTCATTGCGCTGCTTGCCGGAAACGCGCTGAGAAGAAGCATTCCTTTTCTGCGCCGGGCTTTCATACCGAGCGCCCTTGTCGGCGGTCTGATACTTTTTATCGTCAACCTCGCGGTAAAGAAGATCACCGGATCCGCGCTGATCAACGCGCGAACGATGCAGGTGATAACCTATCACGCGCTCGGAATCGGATTTATCGCGATGACGCTCAAGCGAACCGCAAAGGCGCAGACGCCGCACATCGGACTGCTCGCGGTCAGGAACGGATTCATGACCGGCGCGACCTATATGCTTCAGGCAACCGTAGGAATCGGGATTTCTCTGCTCTTCTACCTGCTCGGATCCGGTCTTTTCTACGACGCGGGTGTGATCCTCCCTCTCGGCTTCGGCCAGGGACCCGGCAACGCGCTGACCTGGGACGTGAATTTCAGCGAGTTCGGCTTTGACGGAAACGGAAGCTTCGGACTCACGATCGCCTCCCTCGGCTTTATCGTCGCCTCGGTAGTCGGAGTCATTTACATCAACGTGTTTAAAAAGAAGGGGCAGATCGTCGAGCGGAAGCCGAATCTGACGCGCAAAGTCGAGGACTTCGAGGAAGAGAACGAGATCGAGGACTGCGAGTCGGTCGACAAGGCGTCGATACAGATCGCGATCATTGCGCTCGCCTACGCCGCCTCGTTCGGAATAATGTTCCTGTTCGCGAAGCTCAGCGACGCGACCGGAGTCAAACTTTTCAACGATATCGCCTGGGGCTTCAACTTCATCTGGGGCGTAATAACCGCCACGCTGATCAAGGCGGTCTTAAATTTCCTGGAAAGAAAAAAGATCGTCAGAAGCAAATACGTGAACAACTACCAGATGGACCGCATATCCGGTTTCGCGTTTGACATGATGATCATCGCGGGAGTCGCCGCCATAGACGTCGACGTCGTCGCGAAATACGCCTGGATGATAGTCGCGCTCTCGCTTGCCGGAGCCGTCGTGACCGCCGTTTACGTGCGCTTCATCTGCCGCCGCTGCTTCCCGGAATTCGAGCACGAGGCCTTCCTCGTCAACTTCGGAACGCTTACCGGAACCGCCTCGAACGGAATGATACTTCTGCGCGAGACCGATCCCAACTATGAGACCCCCACGAGCAGCGTCTTCGTTATCTCGCAGTTCCCCGCGATGGTCGCCGTCGCGCCGCTTCTTCTGCTGCTGAATTTCAGCGCGCGTTCCCTGACCGGATGTTTCATCGCGCTCGGAATCTTCTTCTTCTTGTTCGTCGCGTATTCGGTATTTCTGATGATTTCATCGCGAAAGAGATAATAAAAAACGATTACACATAATGGGCTGTAAAAAAAGTTCGACTTTTTTTACAGCCCATTATTGTTGTGTTTTTATTTTTTCTCAATCCGATACCCGAGAGCCGTGATCAGCTTAAGGGTGTCGAGCGCGGTTTTACGGTCGTACTCTTTTTCCGACTCGGGAAGTTCGGAATAGGGAACGAGACAGGGATGAAGCTTTTGCGCGTCGTCGCGCTTTTCGCCATAGGTCCAGCCCTCGGCGATCCTGCCCGCCGCCCACACGTCGTGGACGTTTTCCGCGACCGTTTCGGTCAGTTCCAGAAGCTCTGCGGGAAGTTCGATACCCGAGGTATCGACGGGTTTGGGGTTATACGTCATCTGAGTTCTCCTCTTTCAGACCGTCGTCCGGCGGAAGATTTCGTCAATTTCGGTTCCGGACAGCTGGTTGTCGGACATAAGGCGGCTTGCCAGCGCGTCTACCGCCGCCCGCTGCTCGCCGATGATCCTTACGGCTTCTTTCATCTCCGCGTCGAGTATTCCGTTTACCGCGTCTCTTACGGCCAGGGAAAGCTCGCCTTCTCCCGCGGCGCGCTGATCGATGACGGCAAGGCCGAATTCGTCGTCCATACCGTAGGTGCAGATTATCTGCTGCGCCACGGAGGTCGCGGACGCGAGATCGGATGAGGCGCCGGTCGATATGCCGTCCTGTTCGCCGTAGAACACCGTCTCGGCGGCGCGGCCTCCGAGAGCGGTTCTGATCCTGCCGAGAAGATCCTGCTTCGTATATATCTGACGGTCCTCGTCGGCGTGAAGCATAAAACCGCCGTGGCTGCCTCTGGCGACGACCGTAACGTACTGAGGCGTTTTACCGGCCTGCCAGCTGAGATAGGCGTGCCCCGCCTCGTGTCTCGCGGTTCGCTGAAGCGTCGACGCGTTCCAGTTCTTCTTTTCGCCTCCGGTGTAGGTCTCGAAGGCCTCGTCGAAGACGTCGTCGGTAACCTTTCTTCCGGACATTCTTATCGCGGTCCTGTAGGACAGCTCGATAATCGAATCAAGATCCGAAAGACTCATACCGGTCGCACGGACCGCCACGTTTTCAATCTTTTCATCGCTGACACAGAACGCGGGGTTGGCGGACCGTTTAAGTTTCATAAAGCGAATCCGCTCGTCTTTGTTCGGCAGATCGACGTGGATCTTGCTGTCGAAGCGGCGCAGAAGCGCTCTGTCAAGCGACTTTCCGCTTCCCGGCTCAATATCGAAGTTGGTGGCGGCGAGGACGAATACCGGCCGCTTGATATCGGTGTTGAATCCGTCCATCTCGGTCAGAAGGGCCGTCAGAACGTCTTCTCCCTTTGCCCACGGCTGATCTCCGCCCCGGCGTTCCTGCGCGATCGCCTCGAACTCGTCAATGAAAAGGATGGACGGGGCGTAGCGGCGGGCCGCGGCGAACAGTTCGTGAAGGTCGTCCTTTCCCTCTCCCACGAACCGCTTAAGGAAGCGGTTGCCTTCGGTTGCAATAAAGGTCACTCCCGATTCGCTGGCGACCGCTTTCGCGAGCATCGTCTTGCCGGTCCCGGGAGGGCCGTAAAGGAGTACGCCTCTCGGCGCCTTCAGGCCGCTTTCCGCGAAACTCTTCGGGTCTTTCAGATACTCGATAAAGAATTTCAGCTCTGCTTTCGCGCTTTCGGCTCCGATCACGTCGTCGAAACTGACGTTCGGACGCGAAACTCCGCTCATTATATTTTCGGTATCGTTCGAGTCGACGGCCGTGGTCAGGGAGAAGTCGAACAGTCTCACCGCGGCTGTCTGTCCGTCCTCGCTCACCTGCTGCCCCGTCTCGAAGCAGAGGAGTTTGTTCGCGCACCCGAGCGTCTTCATCGCGTTCTGCTGATAGATCTCGTCGCAGACCCGGGCGACTTCCTCCCCGAATCCCGCATCGAGAGATATCGCTCCGCGCGCGCCGTCCTGGACCAGCGACATCATCTCCTCGCTGGTGAGTTTCTTTCCCTCTTCTTCAAGAATAAACAGCTGAACGTCCGCGTACTTTTCGCGCAGGTATTTGAACGCGTCGCGCGCGCTCGATTCATAATCCTCGATATCGAGATATTTTCTGGATTCGCCTCCGGCCGCGAGAAGATCGACCATGACGAAGACCGAATCGGTCGACGACATGGTTTTTTTGAGACTGTCGAGGCTGTCAACCGCTATAAAGTCCGCGTCCGGGTATTTTTCCGCGCAGCGCTGAGCGGCGCCCGCGGTCGAAAACACCGGAATCCTGTATTTGTCCCTGTTGCGGAAGAGATTGCCGATTTCGCCTTCCTCGGGAAGATCGACCTCAAAGCGGATAGTTTTCAGATCGGATATCTTCCCTGCGTGATCTTCGGACGACAGGAATCTGAGAAGTCCGAACATTTCCTGGTCGAAAAAGCTTTCCGCGCGTCCGCGCAGCATTCTCGCGTCGGCGAGAGCACCCTCGGCAAATAGAATCGACGAGAAGACGTCGCGGTCGAACTCTATCTTCGCACGGTAGCGTCCCTCGAACGCGGCGCTTTTACGCAGTATCTCCTTCTCGACAATCCTGCAGAGCGCGGCGGCGGAGAGGTGATTGAACATGACCACGTTTCCGGACGCGAATCTCGAACAGATTGCGGCCGGGAAAACGGGCCGTCCCGTGACCGGACTTACTTCCCTCTCTATCGCTTTAAGTATGACTTTTCTGGAAACGCCCGAAAAATCGTACGCGTCCGCAGTATCGTAGATCTTTTTCCCGGCGTTCGTCGTGAAGAAGATAAGCGCTTTTTTGAAGGATACCGCTTTCTTGGTCTTGCTGTCGGTGAGAATTCCCTCGTCGAGTATCTGCAGAAAGAGCTGAATCGTCGTCATGTTCGCCTTTTCGATCTCGTCGAAAAGAAGAACGCACTCCGGATTTTCCTTGACGAAGGACGTCAGCAGACCCTCCTTCGGGCGCTTGTAGTTGTCGTCGTACCCGATAAGATCCATAAACGACTGACTGTCGGCGTATTCGCTCATATCGAAGCGTTTGAATCTGTCTTCCGCTTTGAGGAAGCGCACGACGTTCTTGACCAGGAAGGTCTTGCCCACGCCCGGAGGGCCTGCAAAGAGGAAGGTCCCGCAGGGTCTGTTGCTGTCGGTCGGAGCGTCCTCGTTAAGTTTATACTGGAAGTATCCGGTCGCGAACAGATTGATCGCGTTGCCCTGTCCGAAAACAACCGACGAGAGGTTGTCCCTGAGTTCCCTCACGCGGCAGGTCAGCTCTTCGATTTCGAGCAGAGGATCCTTCTCGCTTTCGGCCTCTTTTTCCGGCTCTTCGGCCGGCTCTTCGCGAGACTCTTCCCCGTCCTTTTTTTCGGACTTCATCGTTCTGTCGGCGGATTCGCGCATATCCGGAATATCTGGCCGCGAACCGTCGCCCCGGTCCTCGTCTCCGGAATCGTCTTCCTCCGGCTCCGGCTCAGCTTTTTTCGCGAGCAGCCGGTCCTTTACGAACCCGTTCGGTTCCTTCAGAATCGCCTCAAGGAGCTCCGACGGCACAATTTCGGAGGACCCGTTCTTTGCGGCGTCCTGCCCGGCTTTGAGCTCCATCTGCTGCAGATACAGCGAGGACGAAAACGCTCCGTAGGAGTCGCTTCCCAGGTATTCGATAAGTGTTTTGCGCGCCTTTTCAAACCCGGGATCCGCCGACTGAAGCCTCTCTTCGAGGATATGCTTCAGTTTCGCGCGTTCCGCGTCTTCGATACCTACGTCAGCTTTCCCCGTAACCGTATCGATTATTGAAACCAGATACTGTTCGACGGTCACCGATTTTCCGGATCCCAGTTTTTTCGCGTAGTCCAGAATCCTTTCCAAAAGAGCGCTGTTTTTCATAGTAAGAAATCTCCCGTATCCGAAAGCGGATCGTTATCGACAAAAATCCGCCGTCTTATGAGATAAAGTATATCATAAAACGGCGGATATTTCAATTAGAATTATTATTTTCGGCAATACCGAGCAACTCGCGCGCGCGGCTTATTCCGCGCCTTTTCCGCTCACCGTAATGCCGATATCTCCGGTCGTCGTCCGGATCTCGCATCCTCCTCCGGACTGTGAAGCGGGAACGCTGACGTCTCCGGTAGTAGACCTTGCGTTGAACGTCTTGGGAGTCAGAAGCTCGCCGCTGACGTCTCCGGTCGACGTTTTCACGGTTATCCCGGCCGCGTCGCATCCGTCGAAACGCACGTCGCCGGTCGTTCTTTCAATCGTAATCGTTCCTTCGGCGATAAGATCCTTCATTATGATCTTTCCGGTGCCTCCCGTCGACGAGAAGTTTCTTCCGCATCTGACACCGGTCAGTTCGGCTTTGCCGGTGGAAACGCTCACCGACAGGTCGCCCGCCGCCCTCAGATCGGAGCAGACCGCTTTCCCGGTCGTCACCGTCAGGGAAACGTCGCCCGCCGATACCCCGTCGAGAGAGACGTCCCCGGTGCTCGCGGTTATCTTAAGCGTCCCTGCGACGTCGGAATTGAATACCGTGTCGCCGGTCGACAGGGTTATTTCGGCAGACTTGAACGCAAAACCGTCGGGGACGGTCATGTCGCCGGTGGCGGCGGAAATCTTTAGCGATTCAAAGCTCTCGCCCGGCAGATAGACGGTAACCTTCATCGTCGGATTCCACAGGCCGGTCCACGGCAGCGAGTCGTTCTCGAATTCTCTGATTATCTTAAGAGTTCCGTTTTCGATCTTCACCGAGTGACGCGCGTGCTCTCTTTCGCTGCAGACGACGGTCGTCTTCCCGTCTTCGGATTTTGCGAAGACAATATCCGTAACGTCTGTACTCACCAGTATTGAGTCATATTCTTCTCCGGGAGTGTAGGTCGACGTCACCTCGCTGCCGGTACCGAAATGAAAAACGGTACCGCCCGACAGCAGGGCGAAAACGATAAGCGCTATCCCGGCGATCAAAAGAACCGCACCCCCGATAATAATTCCGGCCTTCATTTTGAATTCTCCTTTGCAAGTGCTTTTTTAATTCCCCGAACTATACGTTTTGCCAGTCTCGCGGTCCCCTTCGAAGCCGCAAGGCAGCCGGGGAACAGGAAAACCGAAAGGCCCGCGCAGACAAGCCCGACTCCGAACAGAAGCGCGGCGCTCACGGGGTCCCCGCAATAGATATAATACGCGGCCATTCCCGCGGATCCGGCCGCTCCCGCCCAGAGCGATATCTCGACGGCCCAGAGCGAAATCACGAGCGACCAGAGCGCAACGTACAGAGAGAACACGACGGCAAACGCCGCGACAATCAGCGCAAACCAAACCGGGAATCCGAGTATTATCAGCACCGTCTCCCAGGTCTTTACGGATCGCTTGGGTCTGATGCGCTCCCTGACTATTTTTCCGATCGGCGTCTCCGCGATAATCTGCGAGGCGATCCCGTCCACCGGTCCGATGCCGGCGACCGCCTCCTCCTCGCTCATTCCCTCCTCTACGCGGTCGTCGATCATCTCCCCGTAAAAGGCGACTCTTTCGGCCACGTCCTCTTCCGGGAGTCCGTTCAGAGCCCGGCTGAGCTCCTCCGAAAACTCACGCTTGTTCATGCCGTTCCTCCCCCGTCACGAAATCGTAAACGGTTATTACCTCTTTCCACTCGTTTTTGAAATCCTCGATACGCGCTGCGCCCGCGTCGGTTATATGATAGTATTTTCGCAGACGCCCGTCGTGCTCCGACGTCCGAACCGTCATTAGTCCGGCCGTTTCGAGGCGCTTGAGGATGGTGTAGAGAGTGGATTCCGACAGCTCGATACAGGGCTTCAGATCTTTTATAATCTTGTAGCCGTAGGAATCCTCTTTCCTGATAGCGGCCAGGACGCAGACGTCCAGCAGACCGCGTTTAAGCTGTATGTCCATCAGATACCTCCCTTAACGGTATATATCATATCACGAAGTATATGATCTGTCAAGAGTTTACGCAAAAAAAATTGACTTTCCCGCCTCAAAAAGGTATAATTATATACGTCTTTAACGTCAAACGTATTTCGGAGCGAAAAATGATATATTGCAACGTTCTCGAAGCGATGGGCGGTACTCCGCTCATCCGTCTCTCGAAGATGGCTCCCGAAGGCGGAGCCGAAATACTTGTCAAATACGAAGGGCTGAACGTAGGCGGATCAATAAAGACGCGAACCGCCTATTATATGATCAGAAGCGCCGAGGAGCGGGGGCTCATCGGGCCGGATTCGATAATCGTCGAACCCACGTCGGGCAATCAGGGAATCGGCCTCGCGCTCGTAGGCGCCGTCCGCGGCTACCGTACGGTCATTATTATGCCCGACTCGGTATCGGCGGAGCGCAAAAAGCTGGTCGAGCATTACGGAGCCGAGACGATACTCATCCACGACGACGGAAACATCGGCGAATGCATTCAGAAATGCATATCCACCGCCGAGCGGATGGCTGCCGAAGACCCGCGCGTATACATTCCCCAGCAGTTCGAGAACCCCGCCAACACCCGCGTTCACCGCGAACTGACAGCCATCGAGATCCTTCGCGAGGCCGACCGTCCCATCGACGGCTTCTGCTCGGGGATCGGGACAGGCGGAACGATCACCGGTGTCGGCGAGGTGCTGAAGTCGCACTATCCCGATATACTTATCTGGGCTGTCGAACCGGAAAACGCCGCGATACTGGCGGGCGGAAGCATCGGGACGCACAGTCAGATGGGTATCGGCGACGGACTCATCCCCGGCATACTCAACCGCGATATATACGACGGTATCTGCGTAATCTCCGACGAAGAAGCCATCAGAACGGCGAAGGATCTTGCCCGTCTCGAGGGACTGATGTGCGGAATCTCGAGCGGGACCAACGTCGCCGCGGCGATCCGCATGGCGAAGAAACTCGGCGCCGGGAAAACGGTCGTCACCGTGCTCCCCGACACCGCCGAGAGATACTTCTCCACCCCGCTGTTCGACTGATTTATGCTCTATTTTATCTTTTACACCGTCGCCCTGCTCGCCAGCGTGATTGGAAAGATCTGCGGCATGGGGGGCGGCGTGCTGATGAAGCCCATCCTCGACGCGACCGGCTCGGCGCCTGTGGCCGAGATAAACTTTCTGTCCGGCTGCACGGTACTCGCCATGTCGCTCTGGTCGGTGGGACGCGGGATAGTCACGCGCGACTCAGAAGTCGACTACCGGGTGTCTGTCCCGCTCGCCGCAGGAGCCGCTCTGGGCGGCTTTGCGGGCAAATACGGATACCGGGCGGTATCTTCCCTCTTCGAAACTCCCGACACCGCAGGAGGCGTCCAGGCGGCCCTCCTGTTCGCCGCCACGCTTGCCACGCTCGTCTATACGATATTCAAGGATAAAATCAAATCGCGGCAGACGCGCTCGACGGCGGCCTGCCTGGCAATCGGTCTGGTACTGGGCGCTCTCGGAGCATTCCTCGGAATCGGAGGCGGTCCCTTCAATATGGCTGTCCTTTACTTCTTTTTCTCGATGGAGACAAAGACAGCGGCGCAGAACAGTCTGTTCATCATTATGGTGAGCCAGCTTACCGCCCTTCTGACCTCGCTCGCCGGAGGCCTCGGCTTTTCGCCGGACCTTTGGCTGCTCTTCGGAATGGTCGCCTGCGGCATCGCGGGCAGCGAAGCGGGAGCCCGCATATCGAAGAAGCTTCCCTCCTCCGCCGCCACCCGCCTCTTCGAGGGCGCCATGGTCGCGGTAATGATCGTCTGCGTCTGGAACTTCTGCAGATTCACGTTCTGACGGTACCGTTATCGATCAAAAATCTTTATTGATATCATCCCCCCGTCCGCCGTAAGGCGGACGGGGGGATGCTGTCACAAATATCAATAATGCTCCGCAAGAAGATAATCCAATCTGTTATTCCGCATTTTGCCGGTCCTGCGAATATGAATAAAACGCGTCCGGGTCGCCGAAAAAAACGTTCATGTCGATATACCGTTCCCGCCCGTGATATCCGTCGAGAACCTGCCGGTTTGAATATTGCCAGAAGGTCCAGTTCACGTCCGACGGCGGCGACGAATAGACGCTTCTGTACCACAGACCGCAATCCGAAAAACCGTCTTTCACGAAGTCGGCGTAGGTTCTCTCATCGCAATAAATGATTGGCTTCACACCGTATCTGTCGGTCAGCGCGTCGGCAAGCGTACGGAGCTCTTCTTTTATCTTTGGCAGATCGATATCCGACGCGGTACTGAACCGTCCGTAATACTCGACGTCAATTACCGGAGGAAGCATATCCGGAACCGGCTTGACCGTGGCGCAGAACACCTCCGCCTGCTTTTCGCCGGAGGATTCAAAGCTGAAAAAATGATACGCTCCGATGAGCAGACCCGTTTTTGATGCTTCGGCAAAATTGTACTCAAAGTTAGGATCGACAAGCGAAGAACCCTCTGTGGCTTTGATAAACGCGAATCTGATATTCTGCCCTGCGAGCGTCTGCCAGTCGATATCTCCCTGATAACACGAGACGTCGACTCCGACGACCGGATAAACGTCGGGATCGGGATTGTTGAAATGAACAACGCCGAAGTAAAAAAGCGACGCGGCGACAACCGCGGCAACAAAGGCGGTAACAATAACCGCGGCGATTATATGCTTTAATACAAATCGTTTTTTGTCGCTCATTACAGTTCTTTTTTCAGCATTATAATATCATCCGTCCGGTATTCTTCCGAAAAGCCGTGACGGAGGAAAAGCCCAATCGCCGGATTATCGACAGCAATATTGTCGTAAAGGACCGCGAGACCGTTATTTTTTGCGGCAGAGCAAAGCAACTCAAGCGCCTGCCCACCGTATCCTCTGCCTCTGTATTTTGCGTACACTATCACGTCGGCGACGTGACAGCCGAGGTCCGCGTCGCAGTGATAAGCCGCTTCTCCGACGAACTCTCCGCTTTCGTTTTTCAGATATCTGTAAAACCGTTTTCCTTCGGTACGTACGACCCAGTGCTCGTACCATCCCGCCCAGCACCTCTCGGGAAACTCAACCG